>JBGPIX010000125.1:0-13959 GCA_041485085.1 Candidatus Acidiferrum sp. | reverse complement strand
CGCAAGCGCGACATCGACGAAATCATCTCCGACATTCGCGCCGAGATCGAACATACCGAGCCCGCCGCCAAGGTGGAATTCGTCCAGGTCTTGCAGGACATGATCGGCGACCTCACCAGCCAACCGGAGCCCATCGTCATAAAACTCTTTTCGCAGGATCCCAAGCTCCTCGCGAATACCGCTCCGCGCGTTGCCGACTCCATTCAGAAGATTCACGGCGTCGTCGACGTTCTCGACGGCATCGAAAACACCATCAGCGGCCCCGCCACCACGTTTCAAATCAATCCCTCCGTAGCCGCTCGCGCCGGCTTCACGCCCGAAGAGGTCGCCGTCGACGCCTCCGCCATTCTCGAAGGTGAACCCGCCAGCACACCGGTGGTTGTAAACGATCGCGCGTACACCATCCGCGTGCGTTTTCCCGAACAGAGCCGCGCCACGCTCGAACGCATGAGCAACACGCTTCTCACCAGCGCCACCGGACGCACCGCCACGCTCGGCTCTCTCGCAACGATCACCACCGACCCCGGGCAAACTGAAATCCGCCGCGAGAATCTTCAGCGCCTCGTGGAAGTGACTGGCCGCTTCGAAGGCGTGGACCTCGGCTCAGGCATCACCGCCGTCAAGAAAGCGGTCGACGATCTCCACTTGCCCTCCTCCATCCGCGTGGAATACGGCGGCACTTATGAAGAGCAGATGAAGTCCTTCCGCGATCTCCTCATGGTTCTCGTCCTTGCATTGGTTCTGCTGTTCACCGTGCTCTTGTTTGAATTCCGCACCTTTTCCGCCCCGACCGCGATCCTCGCTTCCGCGCTGCTCTCCACTTTCGGCGGCTTGCTCGCCCTTCTCATCACGCGCACCACGTTTAACGTCGCCTCCTTCATGGGCATGATCATGGTCATCGGCATCGTGGCGAAAAACGGTATTCTGCTTCTCGACGCCGAACACCGCTTCCACGCCCTCGGTTTTTCCCCCGAAGAATCCATGATTCAGGCCGGCCGCCGCCGTTTGCGGCCCATCGTGATGACCGCTCTCGCCACCGTCGCCGGAATGCTCCCCTTGGCTTTCGCGATTGGCAAAGGCTCCCAGATGCTTAAGCCTCTTGCCATCGCGGTCGTCGGCGGAATCCTCAGCTCCATGGTGCTCTCGCTCATTTTCACGCCGGCAATTCACTACTACTTGCGGCCTAAAGAGCCGGCCGAGGCTTGATTTTGAATCGCGGAAGCGGATGATGGAGAAGTTCCCAGAAGGCTGTCAGTTGAAATGAAAATCCTCGTAGTGGAAGACGAAAAGGGAGTGGCCCAGGTCCTCCGTCGCGGCCTCGAAGAAGACCATCACGCCGTAAGCCTTGCCTATGACGGCCTATCCGCTCTTTCTCTCGCCGAAGATAACCAGTTCGACCTCGTCCTCCTCGATGTGATGCTGCCCGGCATCGATGGCATTCAAGTCGCCCGCCGTTTCCGCGAACGTCGCCAGGACATTCCCATTTTGATGCTTACCGCCTGCGACTCCGTTCCCGACATTGTCAAAGGCCTCGATTCCGGGGCTGACGACTACATGACCAAGCCGTTCTCCTTCGCTGTGTTACTCGCCCGCATTCGCGCACTGGAGCGCCGCGTTGCCGAGTCGCGAACTCATACTCTCCGGGTCTGCGACCTCGCTCTCGAAATCACCCAGCGCCGCGTCTTCCGCGGATCTCGAGAGATCCATCTCACCCCGACGGAATTTTGCTTGCTCGAATTCCTTATGCGGCACGAAGGACGTGTCGCCTCGCGCCACGCCATTCTCGACGCCGTCTGGGGTCCCTCCGAAAATATAGAAGGGAACACTCTGGACGCCTTCGTGCGTCTCCTGCGCCGCAAGGTCGATGAAAACGAGCCCATAAAACTGATTCACACCGCACGGGGTTTCGGGTATTCTCTCGGCCCCGAAGCTTGACCTGCTTTGTCCCCCTAAGTTCGCACTCAATCTGAAGACTTGTTCATTTTTATTTTAAAGATTAGTGAATCGCTGTTCATCTCTCATTAGCATTCCGCACCCCAAATAGAAGCCAAGGACGGAGCGCACGCTACCTCGACCGCCGAACCGGCGCTGCGTCCTAACTGCTGGCAATTTAGAAGCTTAGTGGTTTCCAAGTGGAGGGTGTGTAGATGTCGAATGGAAAGAAACTATTTATCGCGTTTGTCGCGATGGTGTTCCTCGGGCTGCCGAACCTCGCGCAAGAGCGCCGCGGCACAATTTCCGGGCATGTAACAGATTCCTCGGGAGGAGTCCTAAAGGGAGCTGAAATCACCATCGAGGCGCAATCCATCAAGGTTGTTTCCGATGTTCAAGGTCAATTTTTTGTAAAAGATCTGGAGCCGGGGGGCTGCACGATTGAGGTCACTTACGTCGGGTTTGCGAAGTTCACGCAGACCGTGAACGTCACCGCCGGCCAAGTCGCCACCGTTGACGTCAAGCTCGCGCCGGAATCTCAGAATCTGGAAGTTCTCGTGACCGCCGAGCGCGCTTCCGCCGAGGCCGAGGCTGTCAACCGCGAGCGCAGCGCCGACAACATCGTGCAAGTGCTTCCAGCGGACGTGATTCGCAGTCTGCCTAACGCCAACATGGCGGATGCCCTCGGCCGCTTGCCGAGCGTCACTCTGGAGCGCGACGAAGGCGAAGGCAAGTATGTCCAGATTCGTGGCACCGAACCCCGTCTCACCAATACCACTATTGATGGGATAAACGTTCCTTCCCCGGAATCCGGCGTGCGCCAGATAAAGTTCGACGCCATTCCCGCCGACATCGTCGAATCCGTTGAAATTAGCAAGACCTTGCAAGCCAACCAGGATGGCGACGGCATCGGCGGTTCCGTAAACCTCGTCACCAAGACGGCCGGCGAGCGCCCTACTGTCGCGCTGGGCGGCATGGGCGGATACATGCCCATCCTCGGTGGCCGCGGTCAAGTCGAAACTGCCGGGACCCTCGGGCAGCGCTTTGGCTCGGACAAGCGCCTCGGCATGCTGATTGGCGGCACTTATGATTGGACGGGCCGCGGCATCGACGACATCGAGCCGGTGTCCGACGTGGCTACCCTGCCTGGTGGAACTTCCGCGCTCTACAAGGAATCCATGGACATTCGCCAATACCGTTACTATAGGTCCCGTTGGGGACTGGCCGGAAGTGTTGACTACAAACTCGCCGAAGGCTCCAGCATTTACATTCGCGGCCTGTACTCCGATTTCAAGAACTATGGCGACCGCTGGGCCTATTCGCTCACCGACAACACCCAAGGTATCGCGTTACTCGGTTCCAACGGCTGCGCCACTGATGCCAATGGCGTTACGATTGCCCCTTGCACCGGCACACCTTCCTTCAACACGCAAATCCGCCGTCCCAATATCTCCATCGGCAGCCTGGTCCTGGGAGGCAAGCATGTCTTCACGTCCACCTGGTTTGCCTGGGATGTTTCCGCGTCCCGATCGAGCTTCACAAATGAGTCTCCCGGACAGGCAAATTTCTCTTCCACTTTGAGCACCAGTTCTTGCCAATTTGACCCCGCAAGCACCAAAAACATTTACCTTCCTCAGTGGACTCCGGCTTGCTTCACGGAAGCCTACAATCAGAACAATTACACGCTGGACCACCTCACAACCGATCACGGTCTCAGCGCTCAAGTGAATCTCCAAGCCACCGCTGCATTGGCGAAGCGCTATCATCTCGGATCTTACCTGTCCAACATCGAAGTCGGTGGCAGGTTCCGCAACGCCCATAAGTTCGACGATTCTTACTCCGACCGGCTGGATCCCACCGTCGCTGTCCCGTTCGCCATGTTTACAAGCCGCTTTTCAAACAGCGGTTACTACAACAACGCCTACAAACTCGGGCCGAATCCCAACTATGTGGACGTGATCGCGTTCGCCAATGCGCACCCCGCTGATTTCGCCCTCTCCAGTTCCAATGGGCAGGATCCCGCAAATTACGGCCTTACGGAAAAGGTGGGTGCCGGGTATTTGATGAACACCATCGATTTCAGCAGCCGGGTTCGAGTTGTTGCCGGCGTCCGTTTTGAAAATACGAGTCTCAACACTCTGAGCTTCGATACGACTGCCAACACCCTGTCCGTTAAAGCCAGTGGCTCTTACCTCAAAGTCCTGCCGAGCGCCTCTTTGCGCTACGCGTTCAATGGCAGCACGAATCTTCGCTTGGTCTACGGTCGTGGTCTCTCACGACCCGATCCTCAGGACATCGCTCAGGCGGTGACCTTTACTACCACCGGGAGCCCAGGAAGTCAGAAAAATACCGCCACGCTCGGCAATCCGAATCTCAAGGCGGAAACTGGCGATAACTTCGACGTGCTCGTCGAGCATTACCTCAATCCCTTTGGAATGATCACGGCCGGCTATTTTTACAAGCGGCTCTCGGACCCCATCGTTACTCAAAGCTTTGTTCTTGATAATTTCCAGCCGTCGCCTATCGCTCCGGTCGGCACCTACACGGTCACTCAGCCGATCAATGCTGGCAGCGCTTGGATCACCGGTTTCGAAGCCGCTTATCTTCAGCACCTCACCTTTCTTCCCGGCAAATTCACTGGCCTCGGCATATCGGCGAACTACGGCTATACCGCTTCAAAGGCTAAGGGATTGCCGGGGCGCCTCGATAACCCGAGGCTTTTGCGCAACGCACCAAACACCTGGAACATTAGCCCAACGTACGATCGTGGCCGCGTTTCAGTGCGTATGGGCCTTTCCTATAACCAAGCCAACATCGCCTTTTACGCCGATGGACCGACAGGCCCCTTCGGGGACGGCTACTTCTACTCTCACTTGCAGGTTGATGCGCAAGGCAGTATCCGTTTGGCCCACGGCCTGAACTTCGTCATGTATGGTCTCAACCTCACTGACGAGGTCTTTGGCTTCTACCAGGGCAGCCCGCAATTCATGATTCAGCGCGAATACTATCGGCCCACGGTCGCTGCGGGATTCCGCTGGTCGCCGCTACATGAAAAATAGCCGATCGAGCGTCGCCGTGGCGAAACACTCTTTGTGCTTTCGCCACGGTCACCGCCGTCTGACACGACCGCAATATGTCTATTGCCCAGCCTTACTGCATGTGCTACTATACCTTCCAGACAAAGGTGCGCAATTTTCCGATAGCGGCTGCTTTCACGCCGCTTTTTTCATTTCAAGCGCGGCCTCTTCGATCAAAATTGTCAGCCGGGCAGCCGGGGCAAACACCCTAAATCTTTTGGAGTCATCACTCGGTTTGACGCGTCTGTAACTATCTTTAGAATCAATACTTCCGAGACGCCTCACAAGTATTGATTCCAAAAGGCTTACAGAATACGTACAAAATGCTTAAGTCCTTTAGATGCAACACTTACAAAAAAATAGGGGGGGGGGGTAGCAGTTATTGCTAACTAGAACCTCTTTTTGGAACCTGCGGCCTCTTCTGCCGCTTGGATGTCGCCTGCTAGAAATCTAATCCTGACTGCGAGGTTTGCTTTGAAATCCACACTGACGGTGGCGATTCTCATCGCCGGATCCTTTCTTGGCTTTGCCTCCAATTCCGCGATTCCCTCTGGCGCATTCCCGTCTGACGGTCAGGCCGCAATTCTTGTGGGTGCTGGCGACATCGCTGACTGCCGGGATCTCACCGGTGCCGAAGCCACCGCAAAACTGCTCGACCAAATCTCTGGCACGGTCTTCGCGGCCGGCGACCTCGCCTATCCAGACGGCTCGAAAGAGAATTTCGTTTGCTACGACAAGACTTGGGGCCGCGTAAAATCCCGCACCCGCCCCGCGCCCGGCAATCACGAATTTCACTTCTCAGGTGCCACCCCGTATTTCGAGTATTTTGGCGGCGCTGCCGGCGACCCCAAGACTGGCTATTACAGCTACGAACTCGGAACCTGGCACATCATCGTGCTGAACAGCGAATGCAAGGACGTCGGCGGCTGCGAAGCGGGCTCGCCGCAGGAAAGGTGGCTGCGCGCCGATCTCGCCGCGCACCCCGCCGCTTGCACCCTTGCCTACTGGCACAAGCCGCTCTTCAGTTCCGGCGGCGCGCATGGAAATGATTTGACGGTGAAGCCTCTTTGGCAGGCGCTCTACGAAGCCAACGCCGACCTAATCATCGGCGGCCACGATCACGATTACGAGCGTTTCGCTCCGCAAACTCCCGATGGTGCTGCCGACGCCAAGCGCGGCATTCGCGAATTCGTCGTTGGTACCGGTGGCAAGAATCATCGCCCGTTCGGCGCGATCAAGTCCAACAGCGAATTGCGTGATGCCACCGCCTTCGGCGTTCTAAAACTCACGCTCAAGCCCAACTCCTACGACTGGCAATTCATTCCCGAAGCAGGGAAGAGCTTCACCGATTCCGGCTCCGGCACATGTCACTAAATCCAGAGATTCTTAGCGCTCGCGGTAAGGCGCTCCCTATTTGCATCCACGATTCTCGTCCCCGTTTTGTTTTTGTGGCACAGTAATGCGCGATGGTTGCCCCCGAGAACTCCAGAGCTGCCGGCCGAGTTGCGTTCTCCTATCCGAGTTTCGTTCTTTTCCAACTGGCGCGATTCTTCATCGTGCTTGCCGCGGAGATGCAGTCGGTTGCGGTCGGCTGGCAAGTCTATGAAATTACAAAAAGGCCCTTGGATCTCGGCCTTGTCGGATTGGCGCAGTTTCTCCCCAGCGTTCTTCTGTTTTTAGTCGCGGGCCATGTCGCGGACCGCTTTGATCGGCGCAGGCTGATTGTTGCTTGCTATTCCGGTTATGCCTTCTGCGCGGGCTCTTTGCTCTATCTCACGGTTCGCGGCGTCCACTCCGTTTACCCCATCTACGCCGTGCTTGTGCTGCTGGGAGTCGTGCGTTGTTTTAGCGGACCAGTGAGCCGCGCTCTCCTGCCGCAGCTGGTTCCTGAAAAAGATTTCGGCAATGCGGTCGCCTGGGCCTCCAGCATCTATCAGTGCGCCATCGTTCTCGGCCCGTCGGCCGGTGGAATCGTCTATGCTGCTTCGCGTGGCCCTGCCGCCGTGTACTCGCTCGCTTTCATCGCTGCGGCTGCTGCCGCGCTCTCTACCTTTCAAATCAAGGTGCAATCCATTTCGCGTGTGCCCGAGCCAATGAATTGGAAGACCACGCTTGCCGGCTTGCACTATATCTGGCGCGAAAAAATGATCCTGGGCTCCATTTCGCTCGATTTGTTTGCCGTCCTGCTGGGAGGCGCCGTGGCGCTTCTTCCGGTTTACGCCAGGGAAATATTGGCAACCGGTCCTTGGGGTTTGGGAATTCTCCGGAGCGCTCCGGCCGTTGGCGCCGCGTGTATGGCGATCTTTATCGCGCATAAGCCGCTGGGTCGCCGCGCCGGATCAATCATGTTGTGGTGCGTAGCCGGTTTCGGCGTCGCCACCATTCTTTTCGGTCTCTCGCGAAGCCTCGCGCTTTCCCTGCTCGCGCTTTTTCTCGTCGGCGCGACGGATATGGTCAGCGTGATCGTCCGCCAGATGCTCATTCAAGTTGGCACACCCGATGAAATGCGTGGCCGCGTCAACGCCGTGGACATGATTTTTATCGGTGCTTCCAACGAGCTCGGTCAGTTTGAATCGGGTCTTACCGCGCAGTGGTTCGGCGCGGTACCAGCCGTGGTCTTGGGCGGACTGGGCACACTCGTAGTAACTGGATTGTGGGCCTGGTATTTTCCAGAATTGCGTCGCGCCAGCGACGGCGCTAAACCATCCGATTAGTCCCGCAAGTTCGATCTACTTTTTTGCTGGTGCCGGAGTGCTTGCCGGCATCGGCATTGCCATCGACATGGGCGTCGAAGCGCCCGCCGCAAGCTCTTTCTTCACGGACTCTGAAATCTTATCCGCATTTTTTACCAGCACGCTTACCTGCCAAATCTGCGCTTCCGTCAACTGCCCCTTGAATCCAGGCATCCCGGTCATGCGGATCCCGTTTTCCACCTTCCAGTAGGACTCCCACTCGTCGTCATCCGTCACGCCCGTCCCGTGAAAGAGTTGCGGCGGCACGGGATACATTCCAAGTTGGATCGCGCCCTTGGGCTCACCAGGAAGCCCGTGGCACACGGCGCACTGTTCCTTATAAACCTTGGCGCCAGCCACCAGATTGGTTTCATCCGCGGGGACCTGCGGCTGCGGATGCGGCAGCTTATCCAGATAAGCATGCAGTCCCATTCGCGCAAACGTCTTCTCAAACGGGATCGGTGCCGCCGAAGTAGCTACCGGAGCATGCCCCGAAGAGAAGTAGTAGTAGACGCCCCCCGCAATCAGCAACATTCCCAGCACAATCCCCAGGATCAAGCCCTTGAGCATGTCGTTTTTTTCTCCTGAATCGTCTAAATCATTCGAATTCTTGGCTCCGTTATCCAAAGCCAACGATATCCCGCCACAGTCTACTTTTTCCCGGCCATTTCTGCACCCCCGAAATTGCAAGAATAATCGGAAGTCCTCGCTCTGCCTACCATCCAGACGCTCCGAGCGGCTCCCTCGGGGACCGCCAAGCCCTTCGTAACCATTCACCCCCAAGAGCCGTCTTATGTAGGCGTAGGCTATGGTTGTCGGCCGACTCTCGGTATCATCTGGAGCACCCTCCAGTATTAAGATGCGAATGTCCTGTCTTAGACAGACTCGCTGGCACAGCCGTGGTAAATGACAGGAGCGAAAGAATGGGTCAACTCAAGTCCATAGACCTTCCGGAAGCGGGCGCCCGCGGCGCCAAGGCATCTCCGGGCGCAGCGCCTTCCAAGACGCTCTGGTGGCCGTGGCTTGTCGTCATTGCCGTGCTTGCCGTGGGTGGCTGGTATTACCGCAGTGTGAAAAACGCCAGCCCGTCAGCCGATGCTGCCGCGCCCAGCGCGCCCGGAAGGGGCAAGGGGGGATTCGGGGCGGGGGGCATGGTAGTGCCGGTCGTCGTTGCCACCGCGCAGCGCGGCGATTTGCCCGTCTATTTCAATGGGCTCGGCACCGTGACGGCATTCAACACCGTCACCGTTCGAAGCCGTGTGGATGGTCAGCTCATAAGCATTGCGTTTAAGGAAGGCCAGTTCGTTCACGAAGGAGATCTTCTTGCGCAGATCGACCCGCGTCCTTTTCAGGTCCAGCTTGCCCAGGCGCAGGGACAACTCGCCAAAGATCAGGCGCAGCGCAGAGACGCCGAAGTGAATCTCGAGCGATTCAAACTTCTATTCAAGGAAGGCGTCATCCCGCAGCAGCAGCTCGATACTCAGGGTGCATTGGTTGGCCAATTTGATGGCGCCATCGCGTCGGATCAAAGCCAGATTGACAACGCCAAGCTACAGCTCACGTATTCGCGAATTACGGCGCCGATTAGCGGGCGCATCGGCCTGCGCCTGGTGGACGTCGGCAACATCGTGCACGCTACGGACACCAATGGGCTCTTGGTCATCACGCAGCTCCAGCCGATTTCTGTGATTTTCAGCCTGCCACAGGATCAGCTCCCGCAGGTGAACGCCAAACTACGTGCGGGTGTCCAGCTTGTCGTCGATGCCTACGACCGCGATGACACCGACAAAATCGCCAGCGGAAAACTGCAGACCATCGACAATCAGATTGACATCACCACGGGCACTTACAAGCTGAAATCCATGTTCAGCAACGAAGACAACGCGCTTTTCCCGAATCAATTTGTCAACGTTCACCTGCTCGTCGACACGCTACACAACCTCACGATCGTTCCAACCGCGGCCATTCAACGCGGCCCGCAGGGCACTTACGTTTATGCGGCCGCGAAAGATCCGGTTTCCAAGGAGACGTTTTCAAAAATTTCCCTCGTCACCATCGTGCAGACAACCGGCAACAGCGTTGGCTTGAGCGCGGGTGTGAATCCCGGCGACATGGTGGTCATCGACGGCCAGGATAAATTGCAGGATGGGACCAAGATCAATCCGAGTCCCGCGAACGGTTCGAATGGCGCGGGCCGCGGTTCCGCCTCTCCGGCTCCCGCTCAGGGCGCGCCGCAATCGGGGAGTCCCTCGAAGGGCCATGCCGGAGGATCTCGGCGATGAGTCCGTCACGGCCGTTTATTCTGCGGCCGGTCGCCACCACGCTTTTGATGGTCGGCGTCCTCCTGGTAGGCTGGGTCGCTTTCCGGCAGTTGCCTATCTCCGCGTTGCCGCAGGTCGATTACCCCACGATTCAGGTGCAGACGTTTTATCCCGGCGCCAGCCCGGAGGTCATGGCCTCGTCGGTCACCGCGCCGCTGGAGCGCCAGTTCGGCCAGATTCCTGGCCTGAACCAGATGACGTCCACGAGCTCGTTCGGCAGCTCGATTATCACTCTGCAATTCGGTCTGGACTTGAGTATTGACGTCGCAGAGCAGGGGGTTCAGGCGGCTATCAATAGCGCTTCGAATCTCCTCCCGCAGGGACTTCCCAATCCACCGATCTACAGCAAGGTAAATCCTGCTGACGCGCCGATCATGACGCTCGCGCTCAGTTCGCCATCTCTTCCGCTTTCCAAAGTTGAGGACCTCGCGGACACCACGCTGGCGCAAAAAATTTCTCAGCTTTCGGGAGTCGGGCTCGTCAGCATCAGCGGCGGCCAGCGTCCCGCAGTTCGAATTCAGGCGAATCCGACGGCACTGGCCTCTTACGGGATGAGCCTCGAAGATCTGCGCATCGCTCTTGGCCAAGCTAATGTCGACCAGGCCAAAGGCACGTTCGACGGCCTGCATCAGGCTTATACCATCGGCGCGAATGATCAGCTCATCTCCAGCGACAGCTATCGCCCCTTGATTGTGGCCTACCGCAATGGCGCCCCTGTGCGGCTGACGGACGTCGCCACTGTTGTTGACGGCGTGGAAAATGCCAAACAAGCCGCCTGGGCCAATCAAGATCCCGCCGTCATTCTGAATATTCAGCGCCAGCCCGGTGCGAACATCATTGCCGTGGTGGACCGGGTGACGAAACTACTGCCCCAACTTAAAGGGGCGCTTCCCGCTTCGGTGAAGGTGGATATTCTCACGGACCGTACTACCACTATTCGCGCTTCCGTCGAAGACGTGCAGTTCACGCTGGTGCTTACCGTCGGGCTCGTCGTAATGGTGATTTTTCTCTTTCTCCGGAGCGTCCGGGCTACCGTTATTCCCAGCGTGGCCGTTCCTCTTTCTCTGATCGGGACCTTCGCGGTGATGTATCTGCTCGGCTATAGCCTGAACAATCTTTCCCTGATGGCGCTGACGATCTCGACCGGGTTCGTCGTCGATGATGCCATCGTCATGATCGAAAACATCAGCCGCTACATCGAAGAAGGCGAAACGCCGCTGGAGGCCGCGCTGAAGGGGGCGGAGCAGATCGGATTCACGATCGTTTCGCTCACCATTTCGCTCATTGCCGTATTGATTCCACTTCTCTTCATGGGCGACATCGTGGGCCGCCTCTTCCGCGAATTTGCCGTGACCCTGGCGGTCACGATTCTCGTTTCTGCTTTCGTTTCGCTGACGCTGACTCCGATGATGTGCGCCAAGCTCCTGCGCCAGCAGAAAAAAGAAGATGAAGGCTGGTTCTATCGCAAATCGGAAAATGTTTTTGACGCCGTCATCGCTTTCTACGGCCGTACGCTGAAGTTTGTCCTTCGTTTCCGAACTACCACGCTGCTCGTCACTGTCGCCACTCTTGTCGGCACGATTCTTCTGTATATTTACGTTCCCAAAGGATTTTTCCCTGTGCAGGACACTGGCGTGATCCTGGGCGTTTCCGAAGGCGCGCAGGACATTTCGTTCACCGCCATGGCGCAGCGGCAGCAGGCGCTGGCGGCAGTCATCCTGAAGGATGAGGCGGTCGAAAGCCTGTCTTCCTTCATCGGTATCGACGGCACGAACACCACGCTCAATAGCGGCCGCATCCAGATCAATCTCAAGCCGCTCGCGCAGCGCAAGATCAGCGCTTCCGACGTTATCCGCCGGCTTCAGCCGGAACTTGCCAAAGTCGATGGCGTGTCGCTGTTTCTGCAACCCGTACAGGATCTGACGGTGGAAGACCGCGTCAGCCGCACGCAATTTCAGTACAGCCTGGAAGATGTTGATCCCAAGGAACTCTCCTACTGGACTTCCCGGTTCATCGATCGATTGAAAAAACTGCCTGAACTGCGCGATGTGGCCAGCGACCAGCTGAACCAAGGCCTCGTTGCGGCATTGACCATCGACCGCGACTCCGCTTCGCGGCTGGGAATTCTTCCGGCCGATATTGACAACACGCTTTACGACGCATTTGGCCAGCGGCAGGTGTCCACGATCTTCACGCAACTGAATCAATATCACGTGGTGCTGGAAGTGGATCCGCAGTTCCAGCAGAATCCCGATTCGCTGAAATATATTTACGTAAAATCGTCGAACGGCGCGCAGGTTCCCCTCAGCGCCTTCACGCGCTTCGAGCCTGCCGCCGCTGCTCTTGCGCTGAACCACCAGGGCCAATTTCCGGTTGTCACGTTGTCGTTTAACCTGGCGCCTAGTGTCTCGCTGGGCGACGCCGTCAATGCCATCAACGGTGTCAAGCAGGATTTGAAAATGCCGCCCAGCATTCAGGCCACGTTTCAGGGCACTGCGGCGGCATTCCTTAACTCGCTCGCGAATGAGCCGATCCTGATCCTCGCGGCGGTGATCACGGTTTACATCGTGCTCGGCGTTTTGTACGAAAGTTACATTCATCCCATCACGATTATTTCCACGCTTCCGTCCGCGGGCGTTGGGGCAATCCTTGCGCTGCTGATTTGCCGCACGGATTTCAGCGTGATCGCCCTGATCGGCATGATCCTGCTCATCGGCATCGTCAAGAAAAACGCGATCATGATGATCGACTTCGCGCTCGAGGCCGAGCGCAAGGAAGGGAAGACGCCGCTCGATGCCATCTACGAAGCGTGCCTGCTGCGTTTTCGTCCCATCATGATGACCACCATGGCGGCGCTGCTCGGCGGTTTGCCGCTCGCGCTCGGGACTGGCGTGGGATCAGAATTGCGGCGTCCCTTGGGCATTACCATTGTCGGCGGCCTGATTCTCAGCCAATTGCTGACGCTCTACACCACGCCGGTGGTTTATCTGGCGTTTGACTGGCTGGCACATCGATTCTCGTTCCGCATCGGCAATCCCATCGAGGAGCCCGCGCACGGAACTGCGCCCGGAGATTGAGCCGTGAATTTCTCTTCCAATTTTTCGGCGCCTTTCATCCGACGGCCGGTGGCCACGTCGCTGATCACCATCGCCATCCTGCTTTCCGGTATTGTGGCCTTCCGATTTTTACCGGTTGCGCCTCTGCCGCAAGTGGATTTTCCAACGATTTCCGTAGGCGCCGGCCTGCCGGGCGCGAGCCCGGAAACCATGGCTTCTGCCGTCGCGACGCCGCTCGAGCGCCAGTTTGGGCGCATTGCCGGCGTCACCCAGATGACTTCTTCGAGCGGCCTCGGTAACACGGGCATAACGCTTCAGTTCGATCTCAATCGCGACATCAACGCGGCGGCGCGGGACGTCCAAGCCGCCATCAACGCGGCGCGCAGCCAGCTTCCCGCCGATCTGCCGGGGCAGCCGACCTATCGCAAGGTCAATCCCGCGGATGCTCCCATCATGCTGCTGGTCCTGACCTCAGAAAATATTCCTCCTGCGCAGATCTACGATGCGGCGGATTCCATCCTGGCCCAGAAGCTCGCACAGGTCGAAGGCGTCGGCCAGGTATTTACCTGGGGTAGCGCCCGACCTGCCGTGCGTGTCGAAGTGAATCCCAATCAGCTCAATAGCTACGGAATCAGTTTGGAAACTGTTCGCAAGTCGCTCCAGGCGGCCAACGCAAACCTTGCGAAGGGTGCTCTGTCTGATCCCAAGCAGACGTGGACGGTCTCCGACACCGACCAGCTTTTCAAGGCGTATGAGTATCAGCCTTTGATCGTCGCCGGACACGTAGGCGCTCCGGTACGCCTGCGCGACGTCGCAGAGGTCATCGATTCCGTCGAAGACT
>JBGPIX010000124.1:0-13967 GCA_041485085.1 Candidatus Acidiferrum sp. | reverse complement strand
CTTCTCCTGCTTATCTTGTTTGCCGCAGCGCGCCAGTAGCAGGAGCGTCCGCGCCAGCCGTTTCTCGGCCAAGTTGATAAGCTGATCAACCAGGTCCTCCTCGATTCGGACTTTACTCGAAAGCACGTGCTTGATGAACTGATCGGAGAAAACCTGTTCCTCGTGTAACAGTCGAATCATCTCCGGCTTTTCGAACACCAGGATCGTGCTCGGTGTAATTGTCGCCGCCGTGCTTACCCGCTGCGGTTGCCCCGCCAGGCACCCCTCGCCAAAAAAGTTGCCCGGGCCTAATATCGCCGTGACTGCCTCTTTGCCGGCTTCATTGACAACGGCGAGCTTCACACCGCCTTCCTGAATGTACAGAACATTCTTCGCGGGATCGCCCTGCGCGAAGACGGTTTCTTTTGCTCGAAACTTGTGTACCTTTCTCCCTAGACTGGCCGAGTCGAGAAAAGCTTGGACATCGAAGGCTTGTTTTTCCGCGAATTTTGTTTTGAATCTGGTATTGCTTGGCCACGGTCGGGACGCCGCTGCCTGCATGGCGTTCACGCCCGCTGGCCTCTGATCGACGGCAATCGAGATTCCCATAACTACCTCCCTCAGGAAACCGCTTTTATGTGCGCGTAAAGACGTGTTCCACTGTTGGCCGCGCCCGTCAGAAGTACAGTGATAGGCGTCACCAGGCCGCGTGACGAGCGTCATGGGATGTGCAGCCTCAGAGCTAGCCCCAAGGTTTGAATAGATCGAGTCTTGACGCAACGCAAGCGTCTTAGCGCAGTTCTGGCGTTCAAAAATATGCCGCAGCGATTTTTGGTCGATTCCAACGCTGTTGTCTTCCACTTCTAGCCAGGCTTTCCCCAGGGCCGCCGCCACAGAGATTTTTACGCGCCCGCGCCAGCCGTTTCTCGTCGGCCGCCACAGCCGCCGAACCGCATTTCTCCCATGACAGGAAATAGATTCCTGAGCAACGCTCTCATAGGATAATCCGGCAGTTACTGGAGGGGCTGAGGATGGCAAGACGAACAACGTCTCTCGAGAGGGCTTCTGGGATCGGCCGCTGCAGGAACTGTTCCAACTACTACAGGCAACTCCGGCAGGGCTGACGACCGAAGAGGCCAGCCGGCGATTGCGTCTTTATGGCCCAAACATCCTGGTCCGGGAGTCTCGCTTCGCTGCGCTGCTCTGTTTTTTCGGTTTCTTTGCTAATCCCCTCGTCATCATCCTTGTCGTTGCCAGCGGCGTATCTCTTGCACTTGGAGAGCACGTCGGCGGGCTGCCGTCGAGTTGGACGAGTTCTCCTTCGCGGGCGGAAGGCAGGCGGCGCTGGCACACGCCAGGTTCCCCGCCACACAGTGGGAAATCACAGCCACTCGCTGCAGTTCCTTCTGACTCAACGTGAACGTCTCCTGTCTCATAGGGTGACATTTTCACGTTGCTGTTAAGGGGTGACAGAATTATGGAGCTAAGACACACGATGTAAATGCGATAATCAGGAAGGTCCGGCCCGCCGCGCCTATGGCAACGGGTTCACAAACGCGCTGCCCGGATCTCCCTACGTCCAAGTCTAACGCATCAGGAATCTGCTTTAGATTGTTGGCTTTGCCGACATATATCAGGCTAGGGAGGCCCTTTCCCTCGTTCGGCCGGATGCTCAAGCTAAGACCAGCTTTGTTAATTCTCCGCACTAGAATTTATAATGCAAAGTGCTATACTCCGCCTTAGAAAGTCCTACTTACCCGTTGCCGGCCAGCCCGGCACTGCGGATCGGTCCAATGGGAGGTCACCATGGAACCACAATCGCTGCTAACAGGCACAATGCTTTACATGGTCGTCGCGTGGGGAATCGTTACTGGCGTATTTATAGTTCTGTTTATCTGGCGGAGTGTTCTCTCCAGCCACGAGGACGATCAGATCTTCCTTGACGCAGCCGAAGAACACATGGCCAAGCAGCAGCGGGAGCTTGTGGCGAAGATCAATTCGCTTTCGCGGCCTCTCTTGGGCACCGGCATCGTTTCAGGAGTTCTGCTGCTGGTGATTGCCGGCATGTTGCTCAGGCCGGGGCTCAAGGGTCTCTTCTAGGTCCTCAGCCTAATCACGGGTTTGCGCCCAAGCCTCAGCGCGATGTTGGCTTTGCGGGTTGTTGCGGTGCTGGTGCAGTAGCCGGAGCCGTTATCGGCACCTTCGGAGCCAGCGAGGTGTGATTGAGCACGATGACCCAGTGGTTGTTGCGCTTCTCTAACACCACCGTGGTCTGGCCCTGAGATACCGTTTGCTGGCCGTCCACAACGGCTTGGAAGTCCCACTGGTAGCATGCCCAACCCACCGTTCCAGTCACTTTGATGTAAGTATTCGAGCGATCCATGCGCACCTGCTGCATGCGTGCGCGCTGCTTCTCGTAGACCTCCCGATAATTGGTCCAGCCAAGAATCGGCGGCGCCCAGGAGCCGTTGACGATCGCAACATCGTCAGCATAGTCCGAGTGCAGCTTTTCGATGTCCCCGAGTTGCCAGGCTCCCAGCATTTCCGAGAGCGTGTAATCAATCTGCTGTTGGTCGTTCAGGGGCACCAGCATCTTGGAGCTGTCCGTGGACGGAGGAGGATCCGACTTCTTCTTTTTCTGCGCGGCGGCGGGAGAAATCCAAATCAACGCGAGCGCGGGTACCGCTAACAAAAGAAAAATCTTGCGAGCCATTCGTCCGGCAAAGCAACTTCCTTCATGCTTGTTCATTGCGCGTTTTACCCCTCGGTTCAAGAGAATATCACGCTGATTTGCCCGCGGCAGAGATGTGCCCAGTTGGTTTACGCGCCAGCGCAGTTGTAGCTCAGGCCTTCAGGCCTGAGGCTTCTTCCGCAAAGGCCGCGCTGTACGATTCCGCGCCGATGCGCTCAACAAATTGACAAACAACCGGTACGCCCCGGGAACGCCCTCGGGCAATTGACGGAAAAAAGCTAGGCCGGTGTAAATATAAGTGCCCTTGCCGGAACGAACGTAAACCAGTCCTCCGTTGAGCGCAGGCTCGCCCGGATCGTTCATGGTGAGCAGCGGCGTATATTTCGGATCGAACTGCGTCCAAAAATAGAGTCCGCGCTCCTGCACCCAGCCCTTAAAATCTTCCGGCGTGATCTTGTTCGGCGTGTTCAGCAGCGGATCATCCGGCTTCAGGAATCCGACGGGAGAATTTTCGTCCGTGATTCGCGGCAGCGGTCGCGGTGTTTGGGGAGCGCCATCCTTCGCGGGCGGAATGGGCGGCGAGATCTGCGCGGGATACGGCGCAAACTGGAATTTGTCCCAGGCAAATTCGCGCTGGTATTGCACGACGAGCGTCCCACCCTTCGAAACGTAGTCCAGCAGACGCTGATTCGCTCCCGGCAATTCCGGCCGCAGTTCGTAAGCGCGCACTCCGACCACGATCGCATTGAATTGAGACAAATCGCCGAAGGCCAGCGCCCCGGCGTCCAGCATGTCCACGTGAATTCCCAAACGCTGCAGCGACTCGGGAACAGGTTCGCTTTCCGCGGTGACGTAGCCAACACGCAGATTCGGCGGCACAATCACGTCAAACGCGTGCACACCGCACTGCGCCGGCTCGCTCCAAAGTTCCGTTGGCAGCGTCGGCAAAGGCTCCAGCGATGTGGTAAATCTTTCCGCCTTTTCACCACGCGCCCGGTTGGCTCCTCTTTCCGCGTAAGCCGTGATCTTAAAGTTTCCTTTGCCGAATTTTGCCGGTGGCGTCACCGTCAGTCGCGCGTAGCGATCGCCCGCTCCCTCAAATTTTAATGGAACCGCTGCGCCTGTTTTCCATCCCCGCGGCACGATCAGCCCCGCGCGAACCTCGCCCGCCTGCGTCGCGTAGGAATGCACGCGCAGGAATACGTCGAACGGCTTACTTTGCCGGGTCGTAATCTCGATCGCTTGTTTTGGCTCGACCGCCAGCGTATAGGCCGGAACGATTTGCAGCGACATGCGATCCGCTCGAGTGGAAGTCGCTCGGAGTTGCAGGACCGGCGCAGTCACCGCGAACGAATAGCCATCAATCACTGCTTCCTGGCTGACCGTCACAAGGGCTGGAGGTTCCGGCAAGATCGCAGCGGCAGAACCCGCCGCGCGTGGCGGATTCTGCCCGGCGGAAACGGTGAAGCGCACGGATCCATTCGCTTCCATGTCTTCTTTGATGACATTCCATTCGGTGGGTAGCGAAAGCGAGGGCTTCTTGAAATCGCCCGCAATCTCCCCGCGGCGATGAGACTCGACTCGCACCGTGAAGGTTTCTCCAGAGACCAGTTCGCTGCGATCGGCAAGTGCGTCCAATCGCACTCCTGCGACGAGTACCAGAGCCGTGTCTATTTTCGCCCGCTTCCGTCTAAGGCTTCGCGCCAAGGAGACAACCGGGGCGGGAACCTGGTAGGAAGCCGAAGCCATTGGCACTTCGCTGATTTTTCTGCCGGCCGCCACTAGGGAGCTGGCGGCTGCCTTCCAATCGAGCCGCAGGGCAGCTTCGCGCGCTGCCACCAGCGCCGCGTCCACGGATCGCATAAGAGGGTCGACGCCCATGTTCCCCGCTTCATAATCTTCATCGAGCGGGCCAAGCGGTTGCGCGAGCAGGGAAGGATCAAGCTCACCGCCATCCTCGGGCCGAAGCGCGATGGCGCGCCGTAGAAATGGCGAGCCCAGAAACCCGGTGATTCCCTGGGTGCGATGATTCGCAAACGCGTCGAGTCCTATTTCGCGCCACGATTTTCCGTAGAGCGGCGATATCTGATCGAGTGGAAGCATGTAGCCCTTCGGAGCCTCGCTTCGATCCAGGTCCAGCACCAGCACTGCCTTTCGATCGCCCCATGGCGCTAAGTCCTCCGCCTCACTCGGGGAGCCTTGCAGCTTGAACGAAGAATCCGCTGCGAGTTGCACCGCCTTCGGCGTAAGCAATCCTGCGGCTTGATGATGCCCGTGGCCCCCGTGCACGCCGCCCCAGCCGTTGATCACCACGGTCGGACGAAATCCCCGGATCACCCGAACCATGTCTTCGAGAACTTGTTCGCCCCAGACTCGCTCTGTTTCTTCTGGCGTTTTCGAAAAGCCAAAGTCCTTCGCCCGCGTGAAATACAATTTCACGCCATAGCCTCTCGTCGCCGCCAGCAATTCTTGCGTGCGGATCAATCCCAGTTGCGGTGCTTGTTCGGGGCCGAGGTCGTTCTGCCCGCCCTCACCGCGCGTAAGGGAAAGCAGGGCCACTTCCGCATGAAGTCCGCGAGCTAAGTAGGTAAGCACGGCGCCGGATTCATCGTCGGGATGCGCCGTAACATAGAGGATGCGCGTGGTGACGCGTGCGCTATCGATAGCCTCAATTGTTTCCGCAACTCCAGGTCCAGTCCCAGGGGCGGGAGCAAACTGCGCAACCGCAGAGGTCTGCAAGAACGCGCTTAATCCACCGCCAATCAAGACGGCGATCGCTGTCCAAAGGAACCATCGCTTCACGTAGCCTCCGCAACAAAATGGATTGGTCTTCTTACCGTCAACTCTTAACTGTCGACTGGGAACTTCCGAACGGCCATTGTCGCATTTCCCGCGCGCGAATGAGATACGCCAGCGCTCCCAGCGCGATTTCCGCCAACCCCCATTTCCGTGTCGCCCCGGTCTGCCAGAACAGCCAAGCCCACCCCATCATCGTGAGAACCGCCGGCAGCGGATACAGCCACATTTTGAACGGTAGCCCCACCGTACCACGGCGGCGGCGCAGCAAGATCACTCCGACTGCCTGGCCGATAAACTGCACCAGCAGCCTCATGGCGAGAATTCCTGCAATGGCCTGTTTCAGTTTCAGGGAGATGCTGAAGATAAACGCCAGTCCGGCCAGCACCAGCAACGAAACATGCGGGAAGTGCTTCGTGGGATGAACCTTGCCGAACACCGGAAAGAAATTCCCGTCCTGCGCCGCCGAATACGGCACGCGCGAAGCGCCGAGCAGCACGGAGAATGCGGAAGCGACAGCGATCCACAAAATCATTCCGGTCACGAAGCGCGCGGCCGCCTGCCCGTACAATCGTTCAACAAACAAGCTGGCGATGAAATCCGAATTCTGCGCCTCGCGCCACGGCACAACACCTAGGAGGCTTGTCTGCATCGCCAGATACAGCACGGCAATCCCCAGCACGGAGAGAAAAATGCCGCGCGGAATATTCCGTTCGGGATCCTTGATTTCGCTGCCCAGGTGGCAAATGTTGTAGTAGCCCCAGTAGCTGTACACCGTGCTGACCATCGCGGACCCCAACCCCGCGAACCACACCCACGAAAGGTCGAAAGCCCCGGGCGGGAAATCAAACGCGATCTTGGCGTTGAAGTGCGTGGCCCCGCCCCAGATCAGCCATAGCATCGTTCCCACGACGCCAATCCAGAGCAAGACGGAAATTTTTCCGATGGTTGCGATTTTCCGATAAAGCAGGATCACGATAAAAATGACCAGTCCCCCGGAAATCGCTTTCGTCTGCAGTGGCGTGAAGGGGTACAGATATCCGGCGTACTTTGCGAAACCAATCGACGCCGACGCCACGGACAGCGGCGCCTGTACCAGCGTTTGCCACACGAACAAGAAGGACATCAACCGGCCCCAGCGTTCCGGGCCATAAGCCTCGCGCAAGAAGACGTACGTGCCGCCCGCTTTGGGCATTGCCGCGCCCAGTTCCGACCACACAAAGGCATCCAGCGTCGCTAGGAGCGCCCCCGCTAGCCACGCGATCAAAGCCTGCGGCCCGCCCATCGCCCGGATCACCAGTGAGCTGACCACGAATGGGCCGATACCCACAATTTCGATCATGTTCAGCGCGACGGCCTCTTTCAGGCCTAAACCGCGTTCGAGTGCCGGGCTTGCCGCTTGGTTATTCGTCTTCACAGGTCCGCCGAGAATAACAAATGCACCGCTCGCCGCCTAACCCAGATTCCTTGCGCCGATGCCGTTTTGACTTGCGGCACACAGCCCGTTTGAAGAGTCCCTATTTCTCCCGTGCGGCGTAACATGGGAATGTTCGATCCCGGCTGAAAGCCTTTCCTCTCAAGCCGCCTCGGATGCCGCGCGGAATCTTCGATCTCCTTGCTCGGCGGGCAAGTACCCTCCCCTTCTTCGAATTGCCGGATACTTCGCGTGTTTTCGTTCCCTTGCGCGCAGGGATAGAAAGGTAGCTCTAGCGATGTCCTCGAGCGGCCCCGCCACTCCACAACCCTCATTTTCTCTCTCCTCCAAAAAAGCGAAAGTAGCGCTCATGGGACTCTTTTCGCTGACGGCACTGGTATGGCTCGGCTCGCGTACCCTTCTCGCTGCGAATTTTCTCCCCCACTGGTATTGCTATCTCGGCAACCAGCGGCTGCTGTGGTCAAATGTCATCGCCGACCTCGTCATCGGGCTCTCCTACGTGGCCATCTCCGCAACCCTGGTTTGGCTGGTGCGTCGCACTGGTTCGGATCTCCCCTATCCGTATTTTTTTTGGGCCTTCGGCATCTTCATTGTGAGCTGTGGAGCTACTCATTTTGCGGAAGTGGTCACGGTGTGGAAGCCTGTCTACTGGCTCTTGGCGGCCGTGAAAATCGTTACAGCTGTTTCCTCGGCCGGCACCGCCGTGGTCTTGATCGTCGCCGCCAACGACATCCTGGACTTCGTTCGAACCGCCCGCGAAGCCAATGCTCGCCGCGGTAATGAGCAATTCCGCGCGCTCGTCAATGCTGCTCCCATGGCCGTGATTAGCGCGGATTACTCCGGCAAAATTACTGCTTGGAATCCCGCGGCCGAGCGTATTTTCGGTTTTCCAGCTTCCGAAGTCATGGGCACCGTCGTTAGTTCCTTGGTGCCACCGGATAAATTGGAAGAGCAGTCTGCGCTCCGCCGAAGAACCATGGCGGGAGAATCGATCACCGGCTTTGAGACCCTGCGCCTGGATCGGACCGGTGCGGCCTTTCCCGTCAGCATATCCACCGCGCCACTCGTCGATGAATCCGGCACCGTCACCGGAATTGTCGGTGTCTTCGAAGACATTAGCCAGCGCAAGCGCATCGAAGGCGAACTTCACGAAAAGACCGACTTGCTATCCACTGTCACTCAGGCGCTCAATGCGTATCTCGATGTGGGTGAATGGGCCACTGCAAGCCGCCAACTGCTCTCCTTTGCCATCCAAAAGACACAAAGCAAATATGGATTTCTGGGAGTTGTCCTTGAGGGCCACGTCTTGCGCATCTTGGCCCATGACGGGATTGTCTGGGATACCAAGCTCAATCGAGAACTCTTCGAGGAAAAATCCCGCCAATTCGACGCCTGCGGCTACTTCGAGATCGAACACAAAAACAATCTCTTGGGTGAAATCATCCGCAAAGGCGAAACTATCATCACCAACTCGCCTTCCAGTGACCCGCGTGCGCATGGCGTACCTGAAGGACACCCGGCGATGCATGCGCTCCTCGGCGTTCCCATTTTCAAGGGCAAAGAAACCGTCGGCCTCATTGCCGTCGCTAATCGCCCTGGCGGCTACACAGGTCATGAACTGCATCACTTGGAGGCCATGTCGCAAACCACCGGCGTGCTCTATGACAACTACCGGCAAAGTCTGAAACGCGCCGCACTCGAAGAGGAACAACAGCGCCTGGAATCCCAGGTGCGCCAGGCGCAGAAAATGGAAGTCCTTGGCCGCCTGGCTGGCGGCGTGGCCCACGACTTCAACAACATGCTCATGGTCCTCGGTGGATGCACCGAATTATTAGACCGCTCGTTGCCCGGAGAATCCCCGGCACGCATGTACCTCAATCAGATCCAGCGCACCACCGAGAAAGCCGCCGCCATCACCAAACAGTTGCTGACCTTCAGCCGCAAACAGGTTCTCGAAATCCATCCGATGGATTTGCACGAAACACTGACGGAATCCGAATTCATCCTTCCTCGTCTGTTGGGATCGGACATTGAGCTGACCTTTCATCATGGCGCCGAGAAATCCTGGATTCTCTCGGCACCCACCCAAATCGAGCAGGTCCTCGCTAACCTTGCCATCAATGCTCGTGATGCCATGCCCGAGGGCGGCCGCTTGTCCATCTCCACTCGCAATACCACCATCCTTCCCGGAGAAGATGCGGATTCCCCCTCCATCTCGGGAGATTGGGTCGTTCTCGAAGTCAGCGACACCGGCACCGGCATCGATGAGACAACGCGGGCTCAGCTCTTCGAGCCCTTCTTCACTACTAAACCTGCGGGTAAAGGTACCGGGCTGGGGCTTGCCACCGTCTACGGCATCGTCAAGCAGAGCAATGGCCATATTCGTGTCGTCAGCACTCCAGGAAAAGGCGCGCGGTTCGAACTCTACTTCCCGCTAGTCGACACTCCCGTTCCTGAATCGCACAATTCCCCTCCGGCTGAGTCCCATGAAGACGCCGGCGGCGGAGCCTCCATCCTGGTTGTCGACGACGAACCTGCTTTGCGGCAGGCCGTAGTGGAGATCCTCCGCTCGTCCGGCTATACCGTCCTCGAAGCCCAATCCGCTCCCGATGCCATCAAAATCGCGGATCAGCATATTGGTGAGTTGGATGTGCTACTCACTGACATCGTCATGCCTGGGATGCGCGGTCCCGAAGTTGCTCGCCGCGTTACCAAACTTCACCCGACAATTCACGTTATTTACATGTCTGGTTATGCGGAGGGGTTTCCGGAAGCGGAACTTCCGCCCAATTCTACTTTTCTCCAAAAACCATTTCGGTTTGCAACTCTTCTCGAACAGCTTAAACTCGTCCGGCGCAGATCCTGAACCTGCTCAATCTCTTTGGGACGGGGATGATGATTGCATCGCGGAGTGCTCTTTGTACCAGCATGATTGGCCTCCTCATGCTGGCGGCTTTGTCGGCGCCCGCGCGCGCCTCCCATCTCACTTTGCCGCCCGAGACTCCTGCCATCCTCGACGAAATTTATTCCTTCGACCTCGATGGAGCCATTGAATCCGCGCAGCGCATGGAACAGCAACGGCCCAACCACCCGCTGGGATATCTGCTGGAAGCGGAAGCCTTGTGGTGGCGCATCTGGTGCACTTCCGCGGACTTCAAGTACGGAATGAGCGACGCGCGGCGCCGCCCCAAGCTCGAAGCAGATCAACATTACATTCAGCTTTCTGCCAAGGCTTTGGCTTTGGCGGAAGCGCAAATCAAGCAGAGCGAATCCGCGGAAATGCATTTTTATGCCGGCATGGCGGAAGCCTCTCTGGCACGGCTTTACGGGTTGCGCGGCGAGAATCGCAACGCGGCACGCTCCGGAGTGCGCGGACGCGAACATCTTCTGCGCGCCAAAGCTCTGGACCGCGATCTTGCCGATACCGACCTGGGCTTGGGCCTTTACAATTATTATGTGGACACACTTAGTGCCATCGCACGCATATTGCGCTTTTTCATGGGCATCCCCGGCGGCTCCAAGCAGGAAGGGGTGCGCCTGCTCGAGCATGCCATGACGCAAGGCGTCCTCACCTCCCAAGTCGCGCGTTTTTATCTCGCGCTGAATCTGCATCGCTACGATCAACAGTACGAACAGGCCCTCAACGTCATTGGCCCGCTCGTCGAAAAATACCCAACAAATCCCCTCTTCCAACTGGCGCGCGGCGACCTCTATGCCAAGCTCGGCCGAAAACAACTCGCCTTGGCCAGTTATCGCGCCGCGAGCGCCCTGCGCGTGCAGGATTCCGAATGTCAATCCCACCTCCAAACTCTGGTCCGCGCCTCCATCGCTGCCTTAGGCGTGCAATAACAGAGTCGGCCTTGCTCCCAGTCGACCCCGGAATCCGCATTGACCTCCTCCCCATGCAGATGGTAATCATGTAGGGTTGCCCGAGTCGTCGGATTCGTGGCAAAGTGCGGTCTCACGCAGGGGTGGAGTAAGGGCTGGGCGGCATTCCCCGGATCCCGGCTTTGTCGCGGTCAACGCGCAGCACAAATTTGGCATCACACCCCCAAAGTACGCTGGCGCCACGGGCTCTTCCCGTTCGCGCAGGCAAGTTGGCTCCGGCACGGCCGGGGTCGCCAGAAAAGTTGAAGGAGTCTCAATGACGCGGTCTTGGACAGCTTTGGCTGTCGCACTGGCAGGGTTTGTCGGCGCCACGGGTTGCAACGACTACGGCAACACGTTTCAGAACAATACGGGTGCGGTGTTGTCGTTTATATCCCCTTCGCAGATCCCCGCAGGCAATGGTGATTTTACGCTCACTATCCAAGGCTTCGGCTTCGTGCTAAAGACGGTAGTCCAATGGAATGGCAAACCCCTTAAGACAACCGTACCCGTGGACAGCACGGGCGCCGCTCTTGGAAACGTTGTTACGGCGGTCGTCCCCGCGGCGTTGGTGGCAAAGTCCGGCACTGCAAGCGTGCTCACCGTGAACCCGGCCTCCGGCGCAGGGAACAATGGACTCTCGCAGGCGATCAACTTCATTATCGACAATCCCCCGAATCCGATTCCCACCGTCACGTCCGTTTCTCCAACTTGTGCCGCCCCAGGCGCGGACCTCGCGCTCACGGTCAACGGAACGAATTTTCTCGCCGGCGCCGCCAGCAGTTCCCAGGTTTCTAACTTGAATTGGTTTCTCGGTGCATCGCAATTCCAATTCACTGCTCCCGTCGCGACCATCACCTCCGCGAAAATCACCGCCACGATTCCCGCAATGGATATCCCGGCCGCAGGCACAGCCACCGTCACGGTCTACAATCCGCCATCATTGCCTCTTCCCAACGTTTCCGGCAGCACCGGCAGCGGCGGGGGGAATAGCATTGCCTCAGCGGCGACCACCGTCACCATTCAGTCCGCCCCGTGCCCGGTAGCTGCAAAGGCCCAGGCAAACTCGGAAGCGTCGGCCGCTGTGGCCGAAGAAACTCCCGCGGTCAGTCTCGATGGACGTTACGTTGCCTACACCGCGGTGCAGGAAGACCATGCCCAGATTTTTCTTCGCGATACCTGCGAAGGGGCTTCGTCGGGATGCCAGCCGCACACCACTTTGCTTTCCGTGACTGCTGACGGTTCTCCGGCGAATGACGACAGTCACGCGCCCTCGATGAGTTCCGATGGGCGCTATATCGCCTTCAGTTCGGCCGCCACCAATCTTATCGAGAATGCGCCCCCGGGCCGCCAAGTCTATTTGCTGGATACTTGCGCTGGTGCGCGCGATTCCTGCAAGCCAACGACGCATTTAATCTCCACCGATCCCAACGGAGCACTGGTCGGCACCGAGAGTATTCTTCCTTCGGTCAGCTCTTCGGGACGCTTCGTCGCCTTTCTGGGCGTCACTCCCAGCCATTCTCCAAATCCCGTTTCCGCTCAGTCGAAAACGTCCGCGAGCGGTAGCAACAGCGGCTTCCGCCAGGTGTTTATCCGCGATACTTGTCTGGGCGCCACGAATTGCACTCCGAAGACGACTCGGATTTCGCTTCAGCCGGGCGATGGAACGGGGTCCGCTTCACAGCCCGCAGGTCCGGCTTTGAGCGGCAATGCACGGCACGTGGCCGTCGCGGGCGCCAGCGCAGCCATGCTCTTCACTCGCTCGGTGGCCGTGGACGATCGCGTCTTCCTGGCCATCGCGAATCAGCAGCGTTAAATTTGCTAGATTGAACTCTCGGCGGGGCGCACTCCCATTTCCGTGGCAAACTGAACTTTCACGTGGACGCACCTTTGCTCGGCACAACGAACACCGGCAAGACCATCCTTATCACTGGAGCAGGAGGTTGCATCGGCTCCGCTCTAGTGCAATCGCTCGCCTGCACTAACCCTCGCTTGCTGATTCTTCTGGATCATTCCGAGCAGAATCTCCACGAAATCAATCTGCAGCTTGCCGCGGCAAGTAAATCCCCCTACATCGCCATTCTCGGAGATATTCTGGATGGCCCGTTGATGTCCGAGATTTTTGACCGCTATCGCCCCCAGACCATTTATCACGCGGCTGCCTTCAAGCATGTTCCCTTGATGGAAACGAATCCCATCGCCGTGGTGCGCAACAACGCCCTCGGCACATGGGAATTGGCAAAAACGGCAGTCCGTTTCGGAGCCGAGCGCCTGCTCTTGATTTCCACCGATAAAGCGGTCAACCCGCGCAGCATCATGGGCGCTTCCAAGCGCGTCGCCGAACTAGTCCTGCTCCGGCTAAGCGATGCAAACACAAAAATGAACGCCGTGCGCCTTGGAAATGTCCTGGGTTCGCAGGGAAGTGTCGGCCCGCTGTTTCGGCAGCAAATTCAGCGCGGCGGACCGGTCACGGTGACGCATCCCGAAGCCACCAGGTATTTCCTGATGCTGAGCGAAACCGTCGAATTGATCATGGCTGCCGCTGCCATCGATGAGTCCGCAAGCATTTTCATTCCAAAAATGTGCGAACCCGTCAAAATCCTGGATTTCGCTGCGCGCATGATTCGTGAAGCTGGCCTCGAAACTCCTCGCGACGTCGAGATTGTCTTCACCGGCTTGCGCCCGGGTGACAAACTGGAAGAAGAACTCGTCTCCGCGAACGAAGTGCTGCAACCATCTAGCGACGAGCGGCTCTACCGCGCCGTTGGCCCGCCGTGTGACGCCCAGGTTTTGGACGCGGCACTGCAAACTATTTCGGGGAGCGTCAGTGAGCGAAACCTAACGGCGTTGATTAGCTCGCTGACCAAGCTCGTTCCCGAATATCAACCCAGCGAAACGCTCCTCGCGCTCTTGAATCCTTCGCTGGCCTGAGAAAAACTTGAAACGCAAAATCGCCGTCATCACCACTTCTCGCGCCGACTACAGCCATCTTTACTGGCCGCTCCGCGATCTTTCCGCGCATCCTCTGGTGGATTTGAAACTCATCGTCCTTGGCTCGCATCTCTCTGCGGAATTTGGCCATACCGTCCGCGAAATCGAAAAAGACGGCTTTCCCATCGCTGCCAAGATCGAATGTCTACTGAGCTCCGATTCCGACATCGGCATGGCCAAGACCATCGGTGTAGCCACGCTGAGTTT
>JBGPIX010000123.1:0-14038 GCA_041485085.1 Candidatus Acidiferrum sp. | reverse complement strand
CCGCGATGGTCGGACCACCTATGGCGACTTCCCTTCTCCTTCTCTGCGAAAACCAATGTACTAGTAAATTCGTACCATTGTCAAGCATGAATTTTCGAAAGAGAATGGGATGGTACCCCCGTCTAGTACGGGGGTACTATTGCATGAAAATAGGTATCCCCTGCTATGCTTGATCCTGGAAACGGTTACACGGTTACAGGAGAAAAGAAAATGCTGAAACTGGAAGCTTCAAAACGGGCGCAAGCGCAAATTGAGAAGATCATGTACTGGCAGAAAACGAACGATCTCTCGAATGCGCAAGGAATCAATGGCGACTTGCTTCTTTCCGCCTTGGAAGTCCTCTACTTGCAAGGGATTCAGGACGGACAGAAGTCCATGATCAATGCGGTATTTTTCAATGAAAAAAATAGTTAGCCTAGCTAACTAAAAAAGGGAGGAACGGTAAAATGTCAGTGATCGAAAAAATCGAAAGCTTTCTCAAGGACTATGTATCCTTCGAGGATGAAAGCATTGCTCTGGTGATCGCGGTGTGGAGCGTGGCCACGCATATTTTTGAAAGCTTCGATGCCTTTCCGTATATCGTGATCACCTCCGCAACAAAGCGATCCGGCAAGACGCGGCTTTCCGAATTGATCTCGGACATCTCCTGCAACACCAAGAATTTTTCAGCTATGACGCCTTCAACCCTTTTCCGCGTGATCGACCGGCAAGACATCGGTGCATGGGACAAGGATAAAGAAGAAAACAAAACTCCGACCGTTGTCTTTGATGAAGCTGAAACCTTGTCCAGTGACTCCGCGTCAACAATGCGAGCGGTGTTGAATGTGGGCTATCGCAAAGGCCAGAAGATTCCCCGCACGGTTGGAAATAGAGTTATCGAGTTTAATACGTACTGTCCTAAAGTATTTATTTTGATCGGGGATGTATACGACACGCTCCGGGATCGCTCCATCGTGATCAATATGAAACGCGGAGAACCGCGCAAGCGTTTTGCTTTTGATGTTGCCAAGAATGAAGCGAACGTGATTCGAAAAGAGTTCCTACCCTTGATTGGAGGAAAAGATAGCCAAGTGTTGATCTCTATCATTGAACATTATCACTCCGATCATGTGAATTTCTTGCAAGACCGCGATGAGGAAATCTGGCGATCCATTCTGGCGGTCGGTAAAGTATTGTGTCCCGCGCGATACCGCGAGTTGCAACGGATCGCGGTGGACTTGGCGGCAGGAAAGACCGCCGAGAAACGGCGCTATACGAATCTTACTCTTTTTGAGGATCAAGCTGAAAACGATGAGTATGCAAAACGATTGCTCCGCGATCTTCTAACCGTGATCAATGGAGACAAAAATATCACATCGGACGTGGCCATTGAGAGATTGAAAGCATTAGACTTGGCACCATGGCGAAAATATCGCGGTGACGGCTTGACCATGATCAAAATGGCCGATATGCTTTCCCGTTTCGGAGTGAGTCCCGGATCGATCCGGCAGGGATCGAAAGTGGGCAAGGGATACAAGAAAAAAGATGTGGAAGAGGCAGTCCGAGACTTATAGAATCGTTAGCTATGCTAACTATAAGCGGTTACACGGTTACACTTGACAATGGGGTTATCTTCCCCCTGGAGGGTCAGTTTCTATCCGCCGACATTTGGTCGGGCGGTCCGTCCGGCGTCTTGTTCCCGCCTTAGTTCGATGATTTGCCTTCCTTCCATCTTCCTTTAAAGTTGCGGGGAACGCGAAGTTTCGTCGAAAATAGGAGGCTAAAACGTGCTCGAAAGTGGCCGGAAATGCCTTTCTCGCGGATCGCAATAATTCTGCGAAGATCAAGTGTCGCTCTTCGCTGGTCTGAGTCGCAACACAGTTCAAGAGCAATCGTTTCCGTAGGTGTGAGATTTCCAGAGTGATAGATGAGAACGTGCCATCCTCTCCGAGTTTTGTCCAGTCGCAAGAGCGTAATTCGTAAACCAAGTCCTCGACAGACTGCAAACAACGGTCGAAGTCTTGGCGAATTTCTTCCGGTGTCAAAGTCAAGATGTGCCTCCCCTGGCTTCCATAGTTCTTCGACTACTCCGAAGCGTGAAATATGAAACTTGTACCGCGTCCACCGCCGCTGAAAGAGACACCCATGCCGCCTGTTGCGGTGACAAATGTCCCAAACCCATTTGTTCTGAGTTTGCGATTGTTTCGGGATCGTCTGGGTATCGCCAGTCCGGGTTAGTATAAATGCGGTCAGGATTACGCCAGCGGATGATCTTCAATTGAATGCCTCGCGGAGATCGTCCGTGTTTTATTCGATAGCGGATCGCTTCCGTCAGCACCTTAGCCGTGATCATCCTTCCTTTTGGCATTTTCACTTTCGCGCTGATTTGGAAATCCAGGGGATCGCCTTTCTTTCCATGAACGTTCCCGGAGATCGTTGCTTCGTTCTTCGGAAGTATTTTCCGCGCCTTCCGTTTTTTCTTCCGCTTCCGTTCCAACGATGATCCCCGGACAGTCCGGTTTTTCACAGTAGAATTTTTCATCTTGGAATGCACACGGCTGGATTTTGGTTTTTTTTTACCCTTACTCGCCATAGTCAACCCCTCCATCTATATCATAGTTATCAAATTCATCCGCTTCATCGAAAGCATCAAAGAAATCTTTCAGTGAGCCGATCTCTTTTTTAGGTGCTGCTGCTTTCAGTGGTGCTTTCAGTGCTGCTTTCGATGGTGGAACCGCTCCCGTCCTTGCCTTGATCTCGAAAGTGAAATGCCTGCCATTTGCCGCGAAGCGTCCAGCCTTATTCCACCTGGAAAGGATGCGGACTTCCGTTCCCGGATTTTGCTTGGCGAGCCGCTGCGCGTGGCGTTCCGCAAGATCAAATCTTGCGTGTTTTCCGTATATGAGCATCGCACATCCTTGACAGTGCCAGCACAACGTCTAGGTGAGCATCGTCTAGAGCACTATACTCCCTGGAAAGCAAGCCGTCGCCACAAAGAATTTCCAATTGTTGTAAACGGTTGAGACAGGCTAAGACACCATGCAACACAGAGCTAGGTTGTTCGAGTTGTTTCCAGAATAATTCATCCTCTTCTACTTCTCGATTGAACAATGACCAGTCCCTGAGTCGCATGGCTCCTGCCTTTCTTGGATTAAAACTTATCCGCGTTCGGACGGTCGGGACGTTCGATCTCGATCTTGAAATCCGTCCTGGGATTTCCCTTGCCGGTATCCGTCGATCCCAGGCAAGTGATATCCACAACATCACCCTCCGTCAAGTGTTCAGTCCCTGCTGCATTGATGGCCATCATCAGGCCGGTCATTTCCCCGATCGCTATTCGTTCGAGGCGCTGCGATCCTTTGAGTCCTTTTTCGGAAGTGGACAGAAGGGTTGCGTCAACATTGAGATACTTTGGCAGTTTCAATTCGATGCACATCGCAGTTTTTCCCGGCTCCGGGATCGTCGCAAAACGGCGAACCACTAAACCGCTCAACTCCGTCCCCTTTGTCCAGAAAGCTTGCTTGAGAATGGGTACCGCTGCATCCTGAGTATTGCCTGACATTTTTGCCATTGCTATATTTCTCCTTTTTTATAGGTGCATGAGTTTGGAGTAGGAAACATAGGGAAGTACCTTATTAATAAAATCGATCTCCTGCTCCCCTACGGATGGCTTGCGAAAAGTTCTTCGCAAGGCATGTCCCATTGCCAGGGATCGAAACTGTTTGAGCCGCCGATAACCCTCTTCGTCGGTGATCGCGGATAGTTCTTTCGACTTTTCATCTGAAAGGTGACGTACTTCGCGGGTATATTTCGCGGGGAAAAGCACTTGAATGGGCTTGCTTGGAATCTTCAAAATTTCTTTTCTTTTTTTGTCCGGCTTGCCGTCGTCTATGACTGCCTTGATCTTAACTGATAATTCCGTTGAATGAGAATATGCGAAAGGCAAGAGCCGTGAAGAAAATCCGGTTTTGTTCCACCATGAACGGCCATCAAGAGCGAGATCGAATGTCAGGCAGGCGATTACTCCGCGCTGTCCTTCGGGGAAGCGTTCGACTCCGCCCGGAGTTGCCATTGCTTGCAATCCTTCTTCCGTGAGCGCATTGATCATCGCCAGCGTATAGCGATTGACATTTTGCTTATGGGACATGATTGCTACTAGGTCATTAAGAATGATATGCGTCAATTCCTTTCGTTGATTAAGGATGTTGATAAGTCCTTTTCCGGTTACATCCGTGAAACATTCGATAGTCGGGCAACTTTTTTCGTTCACGATGGAAGTTTTACCGGATTCCGGTTTTCCGATCAAAAGAGCCGAGAGGGGTTTGCATCCCTTAACCCTTCCGGTCATAATTACGGACTCCACAAATTCTCTGAGCAAGTCAACACCTATCAGCATGGGCTTGTGCCACCTTCTGAGGATATTAATTTGGCGATGCTTTTCCCGGTAGGGGTTGAAAAGTCGCAATTTATCACCCCCGTGATACTAGGCCAGCACGTATATACTGTCAAGGAGCAAATTGCAAGGGGGGATGTAATTTCAAGAAATAGTAAAATACTATTCCGCCGTTTACCCCCTGCCTTTATATAGGAGAGTAGAGCGGGGAGGTAACCACGGAATAGAAACCTACCCCGTCCCCCTTTTCACGTTCGCTTGACAATCCCAGAAAAAGTAGTAGACTCTGGCCGGACAGCAAGAAATCATCAATGCCTGCTTGACAAAACCTATATCAAGGACGGATCGCCGCCATGAAAACAAGGAACAAAGTTTACAAATCTGATATTCCCGAGAAAACGGTACCGCCGAGTAACATTGCGTCAAATCCGCCAAAAAACACCCCTGAAAGTGGGGTACTGATACCCCCTTTTGAGGCAAAATCGCAAAAAGAGGGTGAATTTACACGCAAGGTAATAGCTTATTTTGTTAACGACAATGGAGAGATCGCGTGGGATCGCATGCGGGGCGCGACGAAAGACGAGTTGCGGGAATTCGTGAAACGTCCCGATACGAGAAAAAATCTGGGAATCGAGGCTGAATCCGACTCCCTGGGACGCAAGCCAGGGGAGCCGGAATTCGCGGAAGATGAAGCCAACGCGCTTTTTGACCTGCTTCAGAGCATTGAGCGGATCGCTGCGAGCCGTTTTTATAAGGTTCCAGTGGAAATTACTTCGCAAGCTTTCACATTCACCGCCGATCACCGCAAGAAACTTGGTCCGGTCTATATCCGGCTGATGAATAAATGGGGACCACTGGCTTTGAAGAAATGGAAAGATGAAATTGGAGCCGCGATCCTTACTCTGTCCGTAGTGAATGCTCAAATTCAAGTGATGCACATCTTGGAAGAAAAACGGAAGAGAAATCCTGCCGGAAGTCTTGCTGGAAGTCCTTCCTCTGCGAAGGTAACTCCGATCTCAGATATGGAAGAGAAAAAAGAAGTTGATTTGACGGCCAGTCCAGCAGATACTCTATCCGCTTCCTGAGGGGCCATGCTTGATCTAGTAATCGGACGGCGAGAATTGGGAAAAACGACACTCGCCGTTTCTCTCTCCCGCCATTTTTCAACGCGAGTCACTTTCGATCCGCGCCATATGATCCATACTACATCAGACATTTTGACAGACAGCGAGATCGAAGGCGTTCTTTATTCGATGTTGGATGATCGCGCGGAAATTGTGATCCAACCCAACTTCGATAAGGAGCAAGCGTTTGCGTCCATGTGTTCGGAAATCTATTCATGGCTGAGAGATAATCCCGGAGAGTCATTCTGTCTTTTGATTGATGAAGCACGTTTCGTGCAAAAGCCGGAAGAAAATCCACACTTCGACTATATTGTGCGATGCACTCCGCGATCTGAGACCACGGTCATAATGACTTGCCACGGGATCGTGGACATTTCTCCCGACCTCCGTCGCGTGGCTGACTATTGGATTTTGTTCCGATTGACAATGGAAGCAGATTTAGATAGAGTCCGCGAAAGATGCGGAAATGATGTCGCGGACGCAGTACAGAAACTAGAACCTTTTGAGTACATTGTCTGGAATGATGCAATTAGTACATGGAAAAAACATTCCGACAAGGAAAGGTGGTATGTCTCTCTCGGTGAGTCCCTGCCAGTGAGCGCAACTCCATGAAACTTTCTCCTGAGATGATCGATGCAGCCGTGATTCAACTTCGCACTGTGTTCGAGCACAATGAAGAGGTTCCCGCAGATGTCAAAGAAGCTGGAACGATCTTCCTGGACAAACTCGACGCATGGTCCGAACGAATGAAGAAGGGAGAAGCCGTCACTCCGACTGTCCAGCTATGAAAAAACTAAGTGAATACATTGATTCGCGTCCTATTTTTTTCAACACCTCACCAGTGCCGCCGATACTCCGCACGTCCGATGATCCTTCCCCGGCTCCTGCCGCTGGCGGAACGCCGCGTTACCTGGAATGCGATTTTTGTCATTGCAAGCTGACAAGAACCGGAGAAGTCTATCAAGTGTCGGAACAAGCGCGGGAATTCCGCGATGAAAAAGAGAAGCACGGAAAAGCCGTTATTAAATTGGACGAAGAGATCGTCAATCTTCGCGTCCAGATCGCGGCGAAAGATTCGGAGATCGCCGCATTGAAAGGTTCAGGGACGACTCAGAAAAAAACGAGTTTCCTGTAGTAGCTGTAATTCAAGTGATGGAAGGAGAATAAACGAATGGAAGTTATGTCAGGGATGGGCGCTCTCGTCCTTATCCTCGCGGTGATCGTGGCGGTGTTTGCCTTCGATTATTCGCGCGGAAAAGGATGGACAGGCGTAAGGAGTCTATAAATGACGAAAGGGCACATCGTCAATTTTGCAATCGTGGTAGTCGTGATTCTGGCTGGCTTGTTTGTATTTTCCCATTTGCCAACCGCTTCTGCGCCTTCCAATTAACCTTTTCCGTCCGTCTCAATTCAGTTTGAGCGAACGTTTGGAGCGGTACACTAATCCGCAGAAAGAAAACTGAGGGAAGCACATGGCAACCGCATCACAAAGAAATGGAAGCACGAACGCAGCTGCGAGTACGGCGAAACTTACTCCCGGTCATGTTTCACGTTTAATCGGACGCAATCAGGGACCGGAGTTTTTTTTCCAACAGGCATGGACTCCGTTGCAGACCGTTCAGATTCCCAAAAATGTGAATCTGAATCGTCCGCTCGAACGTCTCACAATCCGATGGGAAGGACGCATCACCATTGCCGGGGCGGACATGACGACGGTGTTCCCGGAAGCATTGCAAAGCTTGATTCAACAGATTCAGTTGCAGGGACAGCACAAGGTTTACGGAGCCTTAGTACCCTTGCAGTTGACCGGCGCGGATATTTTTGCATGGCCATCCCTCTTCAAGACTCGCGGTTGCCGAATTTTGATCAATGGCGTTTCGATCAATCCGATGGGCATCCCCAACGGAGTACCCCTCGCAACATTCGGGGTGATTGGAACCTATGATATCAAAATCTTTTGGGACATTCCCCTTGTCCCCGTGCTTCCGGTCGCTGCGAAACTGAATGCGGTCCCTTTCCTTTATATGCAAAGCGATTGGGGTGACACCCTCAACCTGCAATTGACCATGGGTGACGCCACTTCTCTGGGCACTTTGGGGGTTGGCGGATCGGTCACATTTTCCGCTTTTGGTTCCGGGGCTGGAAACGCGCAGTTTTTCGTTTATACCAACTATGAAATCCTGGGAGCGCTCGCGGATAAATTGACAACCGCCGTCACGATCCGTGCGATCCAACAGGTTCCCCAGGGAAACATCACCGCAGCTTCCGCAAACCTTGTAAAACTGGCGCAACTCCAGAAGTACAAGACGTTGAATGCGGTTTTGAAATCCGGCTTGCTTGCGGCGGGAACCTCTCCGGGAGTTCAAGTGTATTCCGCTCTTTCGGACAACATTTTCGAGCAGACACAAATCCGCGTGGACAACAAATCCATCCGCAACAATTTGTCCAACGCGACTTACAAGGAATATCTGGCCTACGCCTTTGACGCGATCTCGCAGCCGGAAGGCTATCTGCCCATGACCTTCGTTGATTCACTGAATCCCCGGACCGCCTTCGACGGCGATCTGGTCAGCGGCGGATCATCCTTTGAAGTGGATTCGCAGATCATCGCGGCAAATGCGGCGAACTACGCGGAAGTGATTCAAGAGTATTTTCAAGGTGTTCCTTCCGGATCGAATTAAATCCGGTCATTAAAGAAAAGAGGAACGTCTTTGCTTACTATCGATCAATTGCTTTCCGATGTCCGATCCCCGGCTCATGCGGCGGGGATCGGCATGTTGGAAAGCACGCTTTCACTGGAAGGGGGAGAAAATTCCCCCCTTCCATCTTCCGATCCGAACGATCCCGGACTCAATGATTCGGCTTTGCCGGCAAAAAAAATCTGTAAAAAGTGTACAACGGTCGCGGTTATCGTTTTGATTCTTTTAATTTTTTATTTTTTACTGAAAGAATAGGGGAGCAATGAAATATCTTGTTCCGGTTGCGCTGGTCGGGGTTGTGGCGATTGGCGGATATTTTGTTTACAAAGCCATTTCACAACCAACGAATCAAACCGCTTCCGCTTGCTCCGGGGATTGGACTGATTATCTCAATCCGGCTTGTATCCTGGGTGGTGTGGCATCTTCTGCTTCCAATGCGGCAAATACTTTGACGAATGAAGTAAATACCATCTTGATTATTCTGGCGATTATGATCATTTTGGTTGTGGGACTTCTGGCTTTCGGTCCGCAAACACAGCACATCGCACGCGGAGCCGGGGCACTGGCGGTTTTGTGATCGTCGCGGTCGGTATCATCGCTCTTTTGATCGGTGTCTTTATCGTTTATGTCCAAGAGACTTCTGCGAATTCGACTGGCATTGCTGGCTATGCAAGGACAGCCGGATTCTCTGGTTTTGATCTTGATATTGCTGTTGCAATTGCTCTTGCCGAAAGTCACGGCAATCCGAATGCGGTTGGCGATCTGGACTTGGGACGCTCGATTGGTTTATGGCAAATTAATCTTGCCGCGCATCCTGAATATTTGGAAGAACAATTATATGATCCGCAAACAAACGCCAATGCGGCTTTCGCCATCTATCAAGCGGCGGGAAATTCTTTTTCTCCCTGGACAACCTTTCAAACGGGAGCGTATCAGCAATTTCAACCGGGATCATTTTCGGCAGGGACGGGAGAAAATTAATGGCGGAAAGCGATAAGAGCACTGAAAATTTTGCACTTGGAATCATCGTTGCCGTACTTCTATTCCTTTTATTTCGCGCCGAATGGTCCAGAATCTCCCGCGCACTGGGGTTTGGAGCGGGAGCCGGGGCGGGAGCCAATGGCGGAGCGGGAGCCGGGGCGGGAACCAGTGGCGGAGCGGGAGCCAGTGGCGGAGGTTGTGGATGTGGTTGTGGCGGAGGAAGCGGTAAAGTCATTCCTTTTTCGTCTCCTATTTCAATCGGGGGGCAATCTTACAGTGGGAGCGGTGGCTACGGAAATTCAGTAGCCGGATAAGGGGAAGGCATGTCAAAAGAAACGATTTGGATCGTGGCAATCGCGGGAGTAGTCGTAGTCCTTGTCCTTTGGTCGAAAAAGAGTCCGAGTTACGCAAGTGGCGCGGCTCCGAATGTTGGACCGTACTACGCTCCGTCCGCCGGGGTGAATGACAATCTGGCTTATATCGGAGCCGCAAGCGGAGTTCTTTCGCAACTCTTCTCCGGTTTCGGCGGCGGAAGTGGCGGATCAAACGATCCTGGACTTCTTTCAGCGGATGAATACGCGGCCTAGCAAATGGCCGATCTGCAACTCATTCCGGGACAAACATCGGTTGAGCGATATCTAGCAGTCGCTCCCTTGCTCGGACTTCCCGCGTCAAATTTTGTTCCTCCTGAATTGCGAGCACAAGCGATCTCCGCCGCACAAAAAAATCCCCCGCAAAACGCGCAGAGCGTTCGCTATAAGGGAAAGACGGTTGATACCACGAATCAAGCCGCCGCATCCGTGATCGCCCGTGGGCTAATTTATTGGCGGGATGGCTATGTGCCATGCGGCAGGCCCGGACAACCGATAGATTTTTCGGCGGAACAAATCGGCGGTGAAGTTGCAAATTCGATAGGAAGCGGGATCACCGCCATGACCGGCATTCCGCTCCCCGGCCTGGGACAAGCCATTGCGCTCATTCAAAGTATTTTCGCGCATCATGCCCAGGCGGTAGCAAAAGAACAAGACACGATTTGTAAAGTCGGGGGAGTAATTCAACAAGTTCTTGCACGATATGATATGTTGGTGCGCGAAGGGACATACTCCCCGGCATCAGCGGCAGCGGCAATTCAGCATTTTCTGGCTCAGATCAATGGAAACTTGTCCACGATCTCAACATCAAATCCTTGTAATGCGGGATGCGTGATCACTTCTTTTATCGCTGCGCATTCCGATTTTGTTCCCGGCTACTATAGCGCGATTGCTCCGGCATCCTTTTTTTCAAGTGCTCCGGGATCGGCTTTCGGAAACTTGACCGGCATTCCTGGGGGAGTGATCACGGCGGGAGAGGAAGCGATAGCGGCTCCGCTGGCTCTTGTCGGGATCAAGCTTTCAAGCCAGCAACTCTTAGGTTTAGTTGTCATTGCGATCTTAATTCTGATAGGATGGGCGGTGTACAAATGAAAGTTACCTGCAAAGAATGTAAAACCGTGATTCAGATGGCCGATAGCGAGAATGTAGCCGCTATCTTAGCCGATCTCTTGGCGGCACATATCCGCAAGGAACATGAAAGCGTGGAAGTGCGTCACGCGAAAACCCTTGAAGCTTGCCGCTCGGCATTTTTCGTTTTGATGTCAGGCGGGAAAATTATTCCCAAGCATGCCAAGCAATTGCACGATCAAGTTTCCGATTTGCTCAAGGTTCCCCACATTTTCATACAAGGAGAAAAAACAGATGCGAATGTTTCTGTCATTCCTGTCATTGACCCCGTTCCTATTTCTAGTGGCGGGGAAAAAGATGTTTCTGGCGGTGGCGCTGGTACTGAAAGCGCTTTTCCCTCTCAAGGGGTTTAGCCTCGCGGCTTCGATCCCTTTTGCGAGTCCGGGAAGGAATGTCATTCAGCGCGTCACGGTCGATTTGACTTCCGCGCAATTGCTCGCCTTGCTTGGGACGCCCATACAGATCGTTCCGGCTCCCGGTTCCGGCTTGCGGATCGTGCCCCTTCTTGCCATGATTCACATGATCGGCGGCGGTGTCGCGTACACAGATGCAGGCGGAGCGGTCTCGTTGGCCGCAGGTTCAGCGAATTATCCGTTCACGACGAACAACATTTTCCTTGTGACGGTTTCTCCGAACAAGCGGACCATGACTATGAGTTTCGGAGAGATTCTGGACACAGCAGCTAATCCGCCGACTCCCGACAATGCCGCATTGAACATTCAGAAGATCACGAACAACTTGGCCGCTGGAACGGGCACGGCGAGAGTTACAGTGTATTTCTTCGTTGAGCCTAGCACGTAAAATAAGGAACGAGACGTGCTGAAAGGATTCAGCGATGCGCCGTATATCTGGATCGGGATTATCCTCATCCTCGTGGGGACCCTTGTCTGGATATACGGCGATAAGTTGCATGGGTGCTTGTGATGATCAATAAGCTTCTTCCCGACGTGATCCTTTACGACTGTTCGATTGAGGGTTGTGGTTGCGTGACCGTGAATCCGTTCAGTCCCGATCCTCGGCAACGTTGGATCATCGGCTTGCGTTTGAAGGAAGAGGACGATAGCGAAGTGACGATCAATCTTTGTCCCGGCCATGTTCGCCGGTTGATGCCCGGAGCGAACGAGGATTTTTTTGATCGCGTCGAACGGACAGAAGAATTCGTGAGGATACAGTGAACAAAGCACTTTTGGTTTTAGGGATCGTCGCCGTGGGTATTCCGGTTTACGATCAAGTGGCTTTCCAGATTGATGCCAAGACGGGGACTGCAACCCTTCCTTTTATCTGGCAGGGTTCCGTTGCGAGCGTTATTTCAGAATTGTGGCTTGCGATCATTGGCGCAATCTTGATTTTGATCGCGGCCCTTGTTCCGCTCGGGTGAAAGAAGAGGATTTATGGATCGTGGACTTGTTAGTACGGACAATGTATCGATTCTCGGAGATGGCACTCCTAATGATCCATTAACAATCAATCCCGCAAAAATTCTCGCTCCGGGCGTGAATACAGAAGTTCTTTTTAATGATGCCGGATTGATCGCTGGTGATGTTAATTTCACATGGGATAAAACAAGTAATTTATTGATTTCGAAGGGAACGCTTTCAGCAACGGCATTAACTGGCGCGGATTTTGTTTTTCTGCAAGCGGGGATCATTGCAGGAAATAGAGTAGCTATGGGAGGACCGGGCAGTTTTCTAGGAGATAGAATCGATATTCTGGCAAAAGATTCCGCCGCATCATTGGTGAACATTTTCGCCAGAGGTGCATGTTTTGTAAGTGGCAGCACACTGACCATGATGTTTGCAAGCGCTACACAGATAAATATCACTGCTACCACTATGGGGTTTTTCAATGCGGCTGGAGTTACTAAGCCCGTAGTCGCGGGAGCGAAACTTCCTGGAGATGTGGTCCTTGCGAGCTTACTTGCCGCCCTTGTCGCACTTGGATTGATCACTGACACTTCTACGTAAAGAGATCGGTGGAATTAGGGAGATGGGTGAAAGAGGAAGTATGGAAAATGCACTGGTATTTGCCGACAATAGCACCATCCTGGGGGATGGCACTCCGAATGATCCCCTGCGATCCGTAGCAGGTTTCACTTCGCCCGTGCAAGCTTTCCGCGTTCCTTTCACCCCCTCGCCAACGCAAGATACAAATGAAAACACGATAGTGCTTCTTACCTTTCCAGTTCCATTTGCAGATACGTTATATACTTTGTTAATTACAATGGAAATGGATACTGCGAATCTTCCCGTGTTTGTTCCGAATCATGTCTATGTTGCCGGTGACAATCTTTTTGATCCGGTCACCGATACCTTGCAAGTGGTGACAATGGGCGGGACTGCCGGTCCGGTTGCTCCGGCATTCAATCCGGTTGAATTGGGCACAACCGCAACCGGGCCGGACACACTTGTTTTCACAAATGCGGAAGTATTGTCTTTTGAAGTTTTTGTTCAAAAAAAATTGGCAGCTTCCGCTGAATACGTGCTTACCACGGTTTTTACTTTGACCCTGGGAATCTATACCGCCGTTCCCTTCATCGCAAACGTCTTGGCGATCCACGACTAGGAGAAATTTTCATGGGCTTGCGAAGCTGGAATTTTCAAGACAACGGAGTGGCCAACGCAAACGGCGGAGTTTACGGTCCGTTTGAATTTGATGCCTTTGGTTTGATGTTCGTTGGCGCAACTGTGCCGAGTGGTGCTGGTCCGTCTCTTGAAAACGTGCAAATCCGCGTGCATCCCGGATGGAAGCCGATCCTTTTGACAAAGGATGCATCGGCGTTTCCATCCCTGGGCGCAGATGGCATTCCCATGACTTCCGGCCAGTGGTTCAAATTCGGATCGAAAAATACGCAGTGGTATTTCTCGGTACCGAATCAAAACATTGGCGATGTGATCACCTATTGGTTTTTGGCCATCGAAGATCAATGCTTCGATGGAAACGGATTGAAGCTTGATCCGACCGATCTAGTTGCCGGTGGTGGGGGAGCATCATCGGCAGGCACGGCGACAGCAGCGGCTCAATTGATCGCGGCGGGAACGAATAACCTGCGCGGTTGGTATCTTTCCAATTTTGATGCTGCGCAAGTCTACTTGCAAATCTTTGACGCGCCGAATGCAGCGGCAGTCACTCTGGGAGTCACTATTCCCGACCTCTCTCTTGGCATACCAGCAGGAGCTGCCGCTAACGTCCTGGGACAAGCCAGAAACTTCCTTAAAGGGATCGTGATCGCGGCAACCACGACAAGGGCGGGAGCCGTCGCGCCTGGAGTGCCCCTAGACTTCAATCTTTTCATTTAGGTCGAATCATGCCAGCTACATTCTTCACTTTTGGAGCAAATACGGGGGGTATCCCTGCCGCGAATTT
>JBGPIX010000122.1:0-14078 GCA_041485085.1 Candidatus Acidiferrum sp. | reverse complement strand
CGCGGATCAGGTTTACGCATCGGCAAAATTCTCGGGATTCCCATCTATCTCCATTCCACTTGGGTTTTCATTTTTGCGGCCATCACCTACATGATCGCCTCGCAGTACAAGCAGGAACATCCGGCGTGGACGGACATGCAGCATTGGACCGTGGGCATTCTGACCAGCCTGCTCTTCTTCGCCTCGGTTGTCTTCCACGAACTCTCCCACAGCGTAGTCGCGCAGCATTACAAGATTCGCGTCATCTCCATCACTCTATTTCTCTTCGGCGGCTTGGCGCGCATCGAACGCGAACCTTCCAAGGCCATTCAGGAATTCAATATCGCGATTGCAGGGCCGCTGGCCAGCGGTTTCCTCGCCGCCTGTTTTTATGGATTAGCACATACTTTTCCCTACGGCCAGGCGGTCGGAGCTCTGGCCACCTGGCTCTGGCAAACCAATCTTGCGCTCGCCGTCTTTAATCTTTTGCCTGGATTTCCTCTGGACGGCGGAAGAATTTTCCGCGCGATGGTCTGGGGAGTTACAAAGAGTTTTGAGAAGGCAACTCGCATCGCCGGGGCGAGCGGCAAGATAATCGCCTACGCGATGATTCTTTTAGGAGCTTACGGTGTGTTTAACGGCGTTGTTCGGCAGGGGCTCTGGCTCGCCTTCATCGGCTGGTTCCTTCTAAACGCCGCGCAGGAGAGCGTCGCTCAAGTAGCGATCCGGGAGACCCTGGCTGGACTGAGCGCGGCCGATGTCATGAGCAAGGAAGTGCCCACCGTTCCCGGCCACATCACGCTCGAAGAATACGGCGCCGAAGTCCTGCGCACCGGTCGCCGCATCCATCTCGTGGTCAACGACGACCGTTTCGTCGGCATGATGAACGTTCACACTCTCAACTCCGTCCCGCGCGACGAGTGGGCTCATAATTCTGTCCAGGCCGCCATGATCCCGCGTGAAAAAATCCTCTGGACCTCGCCGGAAGAGCCGCTTCTCCGTTTGCTCGAGCGGCTCCTGAGCGCCGACGTGAATCAAATGCCCGTAGTGAGCGGTGTGAGCGACGGTTCCCCGCAGATCGTCGGCATCGTCACGCGTGACTCCATTCTCCGCGTGATGCAGACGCGCTCCGAGCTCGGCCCACTTGCTACGAGCAGATAGCCGATCCGGTTCGGTCCGACCTTTTCGCTGTGGTTTTTCTTAGGAGGAAAAAACCTAATCCGCAACGGGCGTGGGCGGCCAGTGAGGCACAAAAATGGTACGTCGAAAATTCGCGCCGATTTCCAGCAGCAGCTCCAGCGATTCCCCACTTCTTGCGAGTCGCGGGTGACATTCACCAATGCTGAGCTCACGTTCGCGGGGCGTCAACGCGGCGCGTATGTGAGGCGCTCACACTTCCCGGGATCGGAACGTCCGGATTCGAAAGCCGCCGCTCCGGAAATCGACCGTCACCTTAGAAAATCCCGCGGCGATCAATCTCGCGAATAAGGACGCCGGGGGCACAGGCACAAACGTGCTACGGATGTGTCCCACGCAGTGCATCCAGCTATCCTGAATTTCAAAGGCAAGAAAAACACCGCCCGGTCGAAGCACCCGACGAATTTCCGCGAATGCGCGATCCTGCGACTCGCCGGAACACAAATGATGAAGCATGAGGATAGCGATAGCGGAAGAAAACGTCGCGTCTGCAAACGGAAGCGTCGCGGCATCGCCTTGAATGACCGCCGCTTTAGAACCGTGGACGCGGGCGCCAAGTTTGGCGGCAAATGCATGGTCGTACTCGAGACTGATCACGTGTGCTGTCCGCAATGCTAATTCCTGCGTCGCCGCTCCAGGCCCCGCGCCCAGTTCCAGCACGTGCTCGCCAAGCTCCGATCCCTGCAGCAGCCACGGAAGGAGTTGCCGCCGCGTCACCCACCGCCATAACCGCGATCCACAAAACCACGTTTCATACGCATTCACGGTCGGATCCTCAAATCGCGTAACTCGTTCTTAGGGGAAGGATCGGGTCCCATCCCATAGAGTCCACATCACTGAAGCATCGGTCGAATGCGGCGGAGAGCAGAAGCGAATTGATCGGCGTTATAAGCAGATGGGTTTTCGAGTTGCTGGAAGAGACCATTGATGGCGGCGCGGACTTCGGCGGCGTTCGCGGGCTTTGTGTCTTTGCTATACGCGATGTACAGCGAATCCATCGCCATGGCAGCTTGCTCCGCGGCGCGTTCGTCCGCCAGAGCGATATTCTCTGCGTCATCGGGAATGCGCTGCAACATGCGCAGGGCGACTGCTTGATCGTACTGCATGGTCGCCAATCGCTCGGCGATGCGCTGCGCCAGCGGCGCGGCAGCCGAAGCGGCTGACGCCACGGCGTTGCGATCTGGATTGAGCTTGCTCATCTCATCGGAAACGGCAAGCAGTTGACGATCAAGATCCATGGCACTCGCCGAGTCAATCTGCTTCGCGAGCAAACGAAACACCACATAACGCGAACTGTTCCAAGCCGGATCGCCCGGACGCCGGCCGATATAGGCATGCTCCTGCCGCCAACTGTCTTTCGCGGGCCCCAGCGCATGATGGCATGCAAAGCAGGAAAGCTCGGAATATTCCGGCCAAACGTCCTTTTTGTCGAAGCGCTCGTTCTTCGCGCGCCAGGTCAATCGCTCCATCGCTGCGCGCAGTTGCACGGCTTGGCCCGCGCTCCATTCGCGCACGCCAGCCCACGCGGCATCTTCCACTGGTTTGCCCGGTTCTGACTCGCGCGGCGATTTCCAGTGCCGCGGCATTACTGCCGAAAACGAATCCAGCTCGAAATAAAGATCCGGGTGGCCCGCAGCAATCATCTCGTGATCCACAAATTTGTTTTTTGTTCCGAGATGGCATTCCAGACATTTCTCGGTGCGGTGGATTACGTCTCGAGTGTCGTGCATGCCCAGTGCCACGGATTTTTCATGTGCCCAGGTTCTTGTCGTATGCGGCCCCAGCCAACCGGATGCCGGCCCGTGGCAGTTTTCGCAGGACACGCCTTCCGAAATCTCAAACGCGCGGCCGCGCTGCTCCGGCGGCGGATTCAACGCGTGGCATGCCAGGCACTTCGGCGACTCTTCTGCTTTCGCGCCCAATTTCAAGATACGCGCCATGCGCTCGCCGACGTCGCCCGTCAACGCCTGATAAGCACGGCTGTGTTTGTCCTGGATGATCCACGTCGAATATTCGTTCTGCAGAATGCGGCTACCGACGATGGGCTTCACGCTTCCGTGACAGCTCGTCGCGGCGCAAGATCCCGGACCAATGTATTTGATGGGCTCATTCTGCGCCGAAACCAGCGCTGGAAACATCGTGAACCATGCCCAGATGACCACGCGGAGCAAGCAGGAGTTGGAGGCGTTGCGCATTCGGTTCGTCGATGAGTCTGTTTGCTTATATCGTTTGCGCCGCGCGGAAGTCAACGGGCCGCGTTATCTTTTTCGCGCCGCGCCGCGAAAAGCCAAACCCATGCTATTTACAGTGGACTCTCCTGCCAGTAGTATGCAGGGGATTCAGCACGCCACTTCGCGCCGCGCATCCTCTGATAAAGCATGCACGGCGCTTTTCGCGCGAGACGGGGCGACGTGATCTTCGACGACCTTCGGGCCATCCAGCTTCGCTACGGCTTCTTGCCCAAAGCGGAACTTGAGGGCCTTTCACAACGCACCCAGACGCCGCTCTATCAAATCCACAGCGTCGCGAGTTTCTATCCGCATTTTCATCTCGTGCCACCACCGAAGGCTGAGATTCGCGTTTGCGCGGACATGAGCTGCCACCTCAACGGCGCTTGCGAGTTGCGCGCCGATCTCGAAGGCCGCTTCGGCAATGCGCGGCCAGAAGATGTGCAGATTCGCGATGTCTCCTGCCTCGGGCGTTGCGATCATGCTCCTGCGATTTCTATCAACGATCACATCTTCACGGACATCACGGCGGCGCACGCCGAGCAGGTCGCGCGCGGCGCGATGCGCGGCGACGACATCCACGAACCCCGTCCCGAGCAGGCACGCATCGCCTGCAAAGCCGATCCCTATGCCGAGGGGGAAAAGTATGGCGTGGTGCGCAAACTCATTCAATCCAAAGATTGGGACGGCGTTCTTGCACAACTTAAAGCAGCCGAATTGAAGGGCATGGGCGGCGCCGGGTTTCCGACCAGCATGAAGTGGGATCTCGTCCGCAAACAGCCCGATCCCGTCAGATACATCGTCTGCAACGCCGATGAAAGCGAGCCCGGCACTATCAAGGACCGTTTTATCATGACCAACCTGCCTCATCTCCTCGTCGAGGGCATGATGATCGCCGGCCTAGTCACCGGGGCGAAGCGCGGCATCCTGTATATCCGCCACGAATATCATCTTCAGGAAGAAATTCTTGGCGAAGAGATTCGGCGGTGTTATCGGTCCGGACTTCTTGGAAAAAAGATTCTTGGCAGCGACCTCGACTACGATCTCGAAGTTTTTGTCAGTCCGGGCGGCTACATCTGCGGGGAAGAAAGCGCGCTCATCGAAGCTATTGAAGGCCATCGCGCTGAGCCGCGCAACAAGCCCCCCTTCCCTGGACAAATCGGCCTCTGGCAGAAACCAACGGTGATCAACAACGTCGAGACGTTTATCAATGTGCCGCAAATTCTCGCCCGCGGGATCGATTGGTTTGTCGCGCAAGGCGCCAGTGGCTCACGCGGCCTGAAATTTGTGGGCGTCAGCGGCCATGTCGCCCGCCCCGGCATTTTTGAAGTCGCCATGGGAGTGCCCATGCGGGAGGTCATTTTCAATCACGCCGGCGGCGTTCGCGGCGGCCGTCAGCTGAAAGCTTTCGCGCCTTCCGGCCCGTCTTCCGGTTATCTTCCCGCTTCCATGATTGATGTGCGCCTAGATTTCAAGGCCCTCGCCGAAGCCGGCTCGATGCTCGGCTCCGGCGCCATCGTCGTCTGCGACGACACGACTTGCATGCTGGACATGGCGCTCAACGCCGTGCGCTTCTATCGCAACGAATCCTGCGGAAAATGTGTTCCCTGCCGCGTCGGCTCGCAGAAAATGGCGGACATGCTCGCACGCTGGACGCAGGGTGGCGTCCCCGAATCGCAATATCGCGCCGACCTGGCCCTGCTCGACGAACTTTCGCAGGCCATGAGCCTTACGTCGATCTGCGGCCTCGGGCAGATCGTGCCGGCACCGATTCAATCGGTGCTAAAACATTTTCGCGCTGAAATCGACGCGCACGTTTTGAAGAGCCAGTGTCCCAGCGGCATCTGCTTCACCGCCGCCTCGCGCGCCGGCGAAGCCCAGCGCGTAGGAATCCGCCCCTAATATGAGTACGCCCGTCACACCTCCCGGCCTCGTTGACATTACTATCGACGGACAACCCGTCCGAGTGCCCGCGGGCACGAGCGTCTTCGATGCCGCACGCATAAATGGCATCACCATCCCGACGCTTTGCCACCTGCAGAACCAGACTCCCGTGGGCGTCTGCCGACTTTGCGTCGTGGACACTGGCGCACGCGTGCTCGCGGCTTCCTGCGTGCGTCCGGTGGAATCCGGCATGAAGGTGGTCACCAATTCCGAAAAAGTCTTGGCAGCGCGCAAAACTGTTTTGGAACTGATGATGTCCGATCATCCTTCCCCTTGCGCGCGCCAGCAGAATTCCGGCGACTGCGAATTGGAGACGCTTGCGAAAGCGGCAGGCGCATCGCAGCCGCGCTTCGCAAGACGCACGGTCGCGCGCGGCAAGGATGATTCTTCCCTGGCCATTGCGGTCGATCATGATGCTTGCATTCTCTGCGACCGCTGCATCCGCGGCTGTGACGAGATCAAAAACAATTTTGTCCTCGGCCGCATGGGGAAAGGCTATTCGGCAGGCATCGCTTTCGATCTCAATTCGCCGATGGGCGATTCCACGTGCATCTCTTGCGGCGAGTGCATGGTCTCCTGCCCCACCGGGGCGCTTACCAACAAAAGTGTTGTCGGCACTTCGATCGCGGCGGGCCCGGGCGCGGAAGGATTCGAAGCAGAGGATCTCTTGCAGATCCCTGTTTTCAAAGGCGTCTCTGGTACTTTTCTTGAGCTCAATCGTGGCGCGATCGTCAAGCGGCGCTTCCGCAAAGGCGAAATCATCTGCCGAGAAGGCGAATTCGGTTCCACTGCTTTCTACATTCTCGAAGGCGGGGCCGAAGTTTCCATTTCCACGCCTATAGCCCACGTCAAAACGCAAGGCGGTGCGAAAGGATTTTTCAAGCGGCTGACCAGCACGCTTGTCGCGAGAGAAGAGGACAAGCGCGAGGAGGAAGCGCGCGACAGAACCATTCCCATCGATGCTTCCGTGGACCTGGCTTACGGCAATCCTGTCGCTGAACTCGGCCCGGGCGATCTCTTTGGCGAAATGACGTGCATGAATTTTTATCCGCGCTCGGCCACGGTGATCGCGGAATCCGATGTCGTCGCGTTCGAGATGCTGCGCAATGTTCTCGACATCATGCTGAAGAACAAGACTTTCCGCGCGCAGCTCGATCAGACCTATCGTAGGCGCGCGCTCGAGAATCATCTTCGCGGCGTGCCGATGTTCGCGGACCTCTCTCCTGAGTTCATTGCGCATCTCAAGGAGAGCGTGGAGTTGCAGCGCTTCGCTCCAGGCCAGGTGATCGTTCAGCAGGGTGCGCCCGCGGACAGTTTCTATCTCGTTCGAATCGGCTTCGTGAAAGTTTCGGAAAATTACCCTGGCGGCGAACTTGTGCTGGCCTATCTTTCGCGCGGCGATTACTTCGGCGAAATTGGCTTGCTCGGCGGCGGCGTTCGAACCGCTACTTGCACCGCCCTCGATCACGTCGAACTCGTGCGCATCTCGGGCGACGATTTCCGCGACATGGTGGAACGTTTCCCCAGCGTTCGGGCCGGCCTCGAAGCCGTGGCTGCCGAACGCCGCAGCGCAAATCAGCAGCGCATGCAGATGGTTCACAACGTTCCCATCGATCAATTCCTTTCACAAGGATTGATGGAAGCGCAGAGCCTGCTGATTCTGGATTTGCAAAATTGCACACGCTGCGACGCTTGCGTGAACGCCTGCGCGGACGCGCACGACGGCATCACCCGACTTGTCCGCGATGGCTTGCGCTTCGACCAATACCTCGTCGCCACCAGCTGCCGACAGTGCCGCGACCCGCTCTGCATGGTCGGCTGTCCGGTTGGCTCGATTCGAAGGCGCAATTCGCTTGAAGTGATCATCGAGGATTGGTGCATCGGCTGTGGCCTCTGCGCGCAGAATTGCCCCTACGGGAATATTAATTTGCATCCGTTCGAAGTGATGGTGGACGATCCGGACCGAGCCGGCCGCAAGAGGGCAGCGATCAAGCAAAAAGCAACATCGTGCGATCTCTGTACGCACCTGAAGGAGCCGAGCTGTGTATACGCTTGTCCGCACGATGCCGCACACCGCGTCGATCCGCGCACATTTTTTGCCGATATGCTCGGCCAGGGCACCGCGAAATGAAAATGGACAAGACCCAACGCGGCTGGGCTTTCGCATCGCTAGCAATCCTCGCGATTTGCACCGTCGTGTATGCGCTCTATGCATTCGAATCACCGCAAGGCCTGCGCGGCGGCAGCGCCATCGGGCTCGCGTTTGGCATCGCCGGCTTCGCCTTCATGGTATTTGCCGCGCTTATCGGCGCGCGGAAACGCGTCCCAACCTGGCGCGTCGGCCGCGCGCAGACGTGGATGCGCGGCCATCTGTGGCTGGGATTCCTGGCTTTGCCACTCATTCTTTTTCACGGTGGATTTCATTTCGGCGGAACGCTCACGCGCGTTCTGATGTGGCTGCTAATCATTACGGTGTTCAGCGGGATGTTCGGCGCGGCGCTGCAACACTATGTTCCGCGCATGATGACCACGGACGTTCCGCTCGAGACCATTTACGACGAGATCAGCCGCGTTCGAACGCTGTTGCGGGAAGAAGCCGATCGCGCCATGGAATCTATTTGCGGAAATGTGGGACTGCCGAAGCGTTCGAGCGAGGAAGGCCTTCGCGCGGGGGGCTTCACGGCGTTGCGGACCATGGCCGCCTCCGCCGTTCCGCTGCGCACTTCCGCCGCCGTAAGTGCAGGCGCGAGCGCCGCCGTGGCTGCGGCACCCGAAATTATTCTATTGAGTGAAGAGGAGAGCACGCCGCTCCGGCGTTTTTACATGAGTGAGATGCGCCCGTTTCTGGAGCGGCCGAAGCAGCGCGGCCAGCGTCTCGGCGACAAAGCAAAGGCGAGCAGCGCGTTCGCCGGATTGCGCACATTGCTGCCTGCCGCGGCACACGTTACGCTTGCGGACCTCGAAGACATTTGCGACGAAGCGCGGCAGCTCACGCGTCAGGAGAGACTGCATCACTGGCTGCATGGTTGGCTGCTGCTGCACATCCCGCTTTCGCTGACGCTGATTTTGCTCGGCGCGGTGCATGCGGTGATGGCTTTGCGCTACTAGCATTCGAGAAAAACATGGCACGCACGCGCACAACAAAAAAGCTGGCGCAGCGTATCGACCTGAATTATTTCAAGAGGCCGACACCGCTGAAACGCGCGAAATTCTGGCTCAGCTTGCTGCTGCCATTGATTGCGTTGCTGTGGATCGCCGAACGCACCATTTTCAAGGACTCTCGCGTTTACAGCAGCGGCCGGCTGTCCGAGCCGCACGCCGTTCTCGAAAAGAACTGTGAGGCCTGCCATGTGCAAACGGCCGGGGAATTTTCCGCAAAGGCTGCAGACCACGCGTGCCTCGGCTGTCACGATGGCCCCGTACATCACGAACTCAGTCTCGTTGGCAAAAAAGAGCTCGCATGCGCCGAATGCCACAGCGAGCACCACGGGCGCGTGAACCTCAATGCCTCCAGCAATGAATCTTGCGCTATCTGCCATGAGAATCTGTCACCAGCTTATGGTGCGCCCCGGTTCGCTTCACACATCCGCAGCTTGAAGGACGGACATCCGGAATTCGCCGCGCTCCGCGCGGAAAGTTTGCACTCGCTGTTCGTTCGCGGCACCACGAAACTAAATCATGCAGTTCATATGAAGCTCATTCGGCGCGGACCCATAGGCCCGCTGGTGCAACTCGACTGTGCCAATTGCCATCGTCCGCCCGCCGTCGCACCGCCGTCCACCTACTCCGATACAAACTATGTGGGGGCCAAAGTCAGCTACAACGATAAAGGCAGGGCGCTGCCCGGCCTGCCGACTAACATCGCGCCGCGACAGCCCGCCACCGGCCGCGAACTGATGGCTCCAGTGAAATTTGCCGACTCCTGCGCCAGTTGCCACTTGCTGACATTCGACAAGCGCTTCGACATTGGCGTCCCACACGACGAACCGAAAGTCGTCCGCGACTTTTTGTTGAAGAAATTTCAAGAATATATCGCCGCCCATCCCGAATCGTTGCGCGAGCGCCGCGAACCAAACCGCGACCTTACTGGAAAAACACTACCGGCGGAATCTCGCACTGTCACTCCAGCGCAGTGGATAGCCGAGCACACTGGTATCGCCGAAGAACTCCTTTGGCGCAAGACCTGCGTTCAATGCCACAGCCTTTCACTGAGGTTTGAGGATCATGAAACGCTGCCCAGCGTCGCTCCTTGGTTACGCTCCTCCACCGACAGCGACTTTGCGTTGAAGCCCCTGCCTGAAATTATGGTCGCACGCACTGCATCGCGATGGATGCCGCACGCGAAGTTTGACCATGACGCGCATCGTGGATTTACTTGCGTGAGTTGCCATGCGAAAGCGCTGACAAGCACGGAGTCGAGCGACATCTTGCTGCCGGGAATTGAGACTTGCAAAAAGTGCCATGCGCCGGGGCCGGACCATGCGGAATCGCGGTGCTTTGAATGCCACACTTACCACGACTGGTCGAAGCGGAAGGAAGTCACACCGAAGTTTACGCTGCCGGCGCTGCGCACCGGTGGGCACTAGATTTCATTTGTTTCTCGCGAGGAATCCTTCTTGAGTGGCGATTCAGTGCGGACTAAAAATTTCTTTTGTTGCCGGGTAGACGCGGCGGAAGGCGGTATAGCCGGCGTTGAGGGTGGCGACGGCAGTGGGTTGGGGATTGACGCGGGAGGCGACTCGGACCGTGGCTGCGCATGCGGCGTCGACGGTGGGCCACACGCCAGCGCCAACGCCGGCGAGTAGTGCGGCGCCATATGCTGCCCCTTCTTCGGCTTCGACGATTTCGACGGCGTGGCCGTAGACATCGGCCTGGATTTGCCGCCAGAGCGGCGAACGCGCGCCACCTCCTCCGAGGCGGATGCTGGTTACGGGAACATTCATTTCGCGGAAAAGTGTGAACGTGTCGCGGAGGCTGAAGGCGACGCCTTCGAGGATGGCGCGAACAACATGGGCGCGCGTGTGCGAAGCGGTTAGGCCGACGAGTGCGCCGCGAGCGCTGGAATCGAGATGCGGAGTGCGTTCGCCCATCAGATAGGGCGTCCACAAAAGGCCATCGGAACCGGCGGGGACTTTGGCGGCTTCGGCGGTGAGCTGGTCGTAGGATTCGCGGGCGCCACTGGAATCCGTCGCGAACGTGTCACGAAACCAGCGCAAAGAGAGGCCGGCGGCCTGGGTTACTCCCATTACGTGCCAGCGGCCCGGGATGGCGTGGCAGAAAGTGTGGACGCGGCCGCGCGGATCGAGGGCGGGACGATCCGTCGCGGCAAAGACGACACCCGAAGTGCCGATGGTGGCGCTGACCGTTCCGGAAGCGACGATGCCCATGCCAGTGGCCCCGGCGGCTTGATCTCCTGCCCCCGCAACGACCGGCGTGCCCGCGCGCAAACCTGATTCCGCAGCGCCCTTGGTGGAGATGTGCCCACAGACCGCAGGAGATTCATGTAGCGACGGGAGCAGACGTTCATCGAGTTCAGCGGCCTGCAACATCTCCTTTGACCAGCGGCGATGGGCGACATCGAGAAGCAAAGTGCCGGAAGCGTCGGCCATGTCGGTGGCGCGTTCGCCGGTGAGGCGAAAGCGGACGTAGTCCTTCGGAAGCATCACCGAGCGAACGCGTTTCCAATTCTCAGGTTCGTTCTCGCGAACCCAGAGCAGTTTGGTAAGCGTGAAATTGGCCAGCGCCGGATTGCAGGTGAGTTGGATCAGGCGCTCCTGGCCGACCTTGGCGGTCAGATCGCGGCACTGCTTTTCGGTACGCACGTCGCACCAAATCAGCGCGGGGCGGACAACGCTTCCCTGCTCGTCCAGCATGACCGCGCCGTGCATCTGGCCGGAGAAGCCAACGCAAGCAATTTCTTCGGCGCTCAGGTTGGCGCTTGCAATGGCCTTGCGAACCGCTACGCAGGAAGCGCGCCACCAGTCTTCCGGTTGCTGCTCGGCCCACCCGATTTGCGGCGAAGAGAAGGGCTGATGTTCTTCGGTGGCGGAGGAGACGATGCGGCCCTGGCTGTCGATGATGAGGGCGCGAGTTCCTCCGGTACCGACATCTATTCCCAGAACGTAGATAGAGCCTCCTCGACGACACAGAACTCAAGCTTGCCGAACATCATATATGCATGAGCGGAAACAAAAAAGAGCGGCGGACATGCCGACTCGGTGTGAGGTCAAGTGAAGAAAAAGATGCGATTGCAGTCTAGCGATGCCCGTAGCAAACTCGGACCGCCGACCGCGCGGCAGATGGAGAAGACCAGATGAAACGGATTGCAGTGGTGACCAGCGGAGGTGACGCCTCCGGTATGAATGCGGCGATCCGAGCCGTGGCACGCACGGCGATTGACCGCGGATGGGAAGTGCTGGGCGTGCGCCGCGGCTATGCCGGACTCATCAGCGACAATTTCGTACCGCTGGGGCCGCGTAGCGTGAGTGGCATCATCCAACACGGCGGCACGATGCTGGGCACGGCGCGATGCGAGGAGTTCAAGAAGGATAATGCGCAACTCGAGGCGATTCGCTTGCTGCGTGCGCGCGGAGTGGATGCGCTCGTCATTGTTGGTGGGGACGGCTCGCAAACTGGCGCGCTGCGCCTGCTGGAGAAAGGATTCCCGGTGGTGGGCATCGCGTCAACAATTGACAATGACCTTGCCGGCGCGGAAATCACGCTGGGCGTGGACACCGCGCTGAATGTCGCGCTGGAAGCGATCGATCGCATCAAAGTCACTGCATCTTCGCACCAGAGAGCTTTTCTGGTGGAAGTGATGGGAAGAAATTGCGGATACCTGGCACTGGCGGCGGGTGTCGCGGGGGGAGCGGAATGCGTGGCGCTGCCGGAAATCGAGACGGAGCCTGAAAGCATAGCAATGGAGCTGCGATCCGCTTATGAACGCGGCAAGTCGCACGCGATAGCGGTGGTGGCGGAAGGCGCAAAGTACAATGCGACGGCGCTGACGAAATATTTCGACGAACACCGGGAACGATTGGGATTTGAGCTGCGCGCCGTAAAACTCGGCCACGTGCAGAGGGGCGGCACGCCGGGAGCGTTCGACCGCATTCTAGGTACACGCATGGGCGCAGCGGCGGTCGAACATCTGGATCGCGGTGAGTTCGGTCTGCTGATGGGACTAAACCGAGGCGAAATCATCGGAGTCCCGCTGAAAGACATCGTTGGGAAACACAAGCCGTTGGACCCCAAGCTGATGGAATTTGCCGGAGTCCTCGCGCGCTAGGGGCGGCTGCCGCTAAGCAGATTCCCCTGACATGATAAACAGCGGGTTGCCCTCAATGCTCGTGAACTGCGGGCGGAGCCGCTCGGTATTGTAGTGTTCCTTGACGTTGACCACTTTTTTCGAGGCGGTAACTACATCCAGTGGGACGTTGCCATAGTGTCCATTTCTCAAGTTGACCAAGCGCCCGCTGATATTTTTCAGCAACAAGTCGAGTGCGAGATTGCCGTAGGCCATGGGCGCGATGGAGTCAATGGCGTCGGGATCGCCGCAGCGAACGAGGTAGCCGAGCTTCTGGATGATCACGTCGATTTTCTTGCCTTTGTTGAATTTGGCCGAGAGGTCCTTAATCTTTTCTCCGACAATGTCGCCGATGCCGCCAAGTTTTTTGTGACCGTAGGCGTCGGTGGCTTCTCCTTCAAAAATCATTTCGCCACCCTCGAACATGGCGCCTTCCGAGATGAGGACAATGGAGTAACGGCTGGGATTCTTGCGACGGTCGGCGACGAGCAACTCGGTGAGCCGCTCGATATTGAATTTGTATTCCGGGATGACGCAGCGATTGGCGGCGCCGGCCATGGTGGGAAGCATGGCGGTGAATCCGGCGTAGCGGCCAAATACTTCCAGCACGAGAATACGTTCGTGTGAACCGGCGGAGGTGCGCAGGCTGTTGACCATCTGTATCGTACGAGTGACACAAGTACTGAGGCCGATGCAGTAGTCCGTGCCAGGAACGTCGTTGTCCATCGTTTTCGGAATACCGATGACTTTGAAGCCTTCCTTGTGGAGGCGAACGCCGTAACTCAGAGTGTCATCGCCGCCGATGGGGATGAGCGTATCAATGCCGAGCCAGGCAAGATTCTTCAGGACTTCGGGAGTGAGGTCGTTCTTCTCGGCGGTGAATTTGTCCTGGAGATGGGCAGGAACACTGGACTTGCCGACGCGGCCGGGATTGGTGCGGGAAGAGTGGAGGAAGGTGCCGCCGGTGCGGCCGGCGCGATCGACGGTCTCTTCGTTCAGGAGGAGGAAATTGTCGGCGTTGTCGTAATCCTTCTCGCGAACCATATCCACGAGGCCGGCCCAGCCATGGCGAAAACCGACGACCTGATAGCCTTCGCGGATGGCGCGCAGCGTGACGGCGCGGATGGCGGGATTGAGACCAGGAACATCACCGCCTCCAGTGAGAATGCCAATGACGCCTTTCTTGCTGTTGATGTTTGCCATAGCTCTAGAATCGCCCTTTCCCGAGAAGTTGAACAAGAAATTATCTCCCGTGGGGGAGTTTTTAGGAAGGGGAGAACCGGATATATGTCTTAGCTCCATAATTCTGTCACCCCTTAACAGCAACGTGAAAATGTCACCCCATGAGACAGGAGACATTCACGTTGAGTCAGAAGGAATTGCAAAGAGTGAGCGTGATCAGCACATGCCTCAAGGGAGACTTGGCG
>JBGPIX010000121.1:0-14107 GCA_041485085.1 Candidatus Acidiferrum sp. | reverse complement strand
CCACCAACGCCCCGGTTTCTCCGCCAGCCGCGGTGCGATTTGTTTCCACACTTGTCGCCCGTACTCAGTTCCGGGATCCGGTACCGGCAGGGTATCAAGTGCCGCGAGCACCGCTTCGATCCGCTCCATCTCCGCGCGGCATTCTTGGCAAGCCGCGAGATGCTCCGAGATCGCCAATCGCTGTTCGGCGACTCCTTCGCGATACGCGATCAACTCTTCTCCCGTCATGTGTTTCATGATTCCGTTCCCATGGCGCGCACCTGCGCTCTTGTTTCCACGAACGGCTGCAGCGCCAGCCGGAGTTTCTGCACGGCTCGAAAGACGGTGTTCTTCGTCGCGTTCGAGCTGGATTTCAAGACTGTTGCGATTTCTTCAATGCCGCAGCCTTCCCAATGCCGCATCACGAAAGCCGTTCGCTCTGCTTCCGAGAGAGCTGCCAGCGCCTGCTCCATCTGTTTTCGCAGCTCGATGCTCTGCGTCAACCGTTCCGGAGTTGGAGCTTCATCCTTGACACGCGACAGCGGATCGTTTTCCATCCCGTCCCCTTCTTCCACTCGCGGTACTTCCCGCCGCGATTCTTCCTTCTGACGCTGGCGCATGCGGTCAATCGCATAGTTGGCCGCGATGCGATACACCCAAGTCCCGAAATTCGAGCGCGCCGCGAACTGCCCCAGTTTTTGATACCCGCGCAAGAACGCCTCCTGAACCACTTCTTCGGCATCGTGCCGGTTGCCGGTCATGCGGTAAGCCAGCCGGAAAACATTTTGGCTGTGCCGCTCCACAAGAACGCGATAGGCATCGCGATCGCCTGCGAGCGTGCGCTCGACGGCGATGGCGTCGCTTTCGGCGATGGCCTGGGTGCTATCGACGTTCTGTTGCATCCGATTCATTAGACAGGATTTGAGGCTTGCGGTTAGGTCGAGTTAGGCCCTTATCCATCAACAACATAGCGCGTCTTGGGGCCAGGGAAGGGTACTACGGGTGGAATATTCGTGAAATCGAGTCGTGTCTCCAGCAATTGGGAATTGTATCGACTTATTTCGCGGGCTGTAATCGTTGCTTCGTTACTTCCTTAGCTCATTTTCTCATTCATATCGCAGCGCCACCATCGGATCGACTCGCATTGCTCTTCGCGCCGGGACAAGGCACGCCGCCAACGCGACGCTTGCCAAGATTATTCCTACGCCGGCGAATGTCAGCGGATCCGTCGCGCTTACTCCAAAAAGCAGATTGGCCATTAACCGGGTGAGTCCCAATGCAGCCAACAGCCCGATCAGAATTCCAGCGAAGGTCATCTTCATGCTCTCGCCCAGGACCTGGCACAGTACATCACTTTGCCTCGCGCCCAGCGCCATGCGGATCCCGATCTCACGCGTCCGTTGCCCGACCAGGTAGGAGAGCACGCCATAGATCCCCATGCTGGCAAGTCCTAACGCCAGCGCGGCGAAAACGGAAAGAACGATCATCGAGACGCGGCGCGCTGCCAATGAGTCGGCGATAATCTCTTCCATGGTCTGCACGTTGATCATCAGGTGCTCGCTGGTGATTCCTTTCAACGCCTTTCGAATGGCGCCGGCCGTTGCTTCAGAATTTCCGTCGATGCGTACCAGCGCCCCGGTCCCGCTAGACGACAACTTCATAATTTCGTCAGGGGCCTGCATGTAGGAGGAATAAAGTTGCGCCCGGAGCGCTTGCTTGTCATCCGAATCGAGTCCCCACTGTTTTACGTGTCCGACGACACCCACGATTTCCGCCGCTCCTCCGAGGGAAACCAAGTTCACACGTTTTCCGACAGGATCTTGATCGCCGAAGTACTTTCGCGCGAAAACATCGTCAACAACGATCACATGCTGCGAGTGCTCACGATCTTGCACCGTGAAGAACCGCCCGCGCGCCAGCGGAATTCCCATAACCTTCAAATAGTCTTCCTGAACGACGTAGCTGATGGCCCAGTTCATGTCATTCTCGCTCGCTGGTTTTGGCTGGCCTTCCACCCAGAAAAGCTCCTCATCGTCGCTCGACAGGGGCACGGCCGCCCATGAAAGAGAAATGGCCTTCACTCCGGGAGTCGTACTCAGTTTGCCCTGAATCTCTCGCAGGCCCGCCCGAATCGCGTCAGGGCTTGCATCCCTCATCGACGAAGGGAGGGAAACTCCGAACGCCAGCACATTGTGCGCATCGAAGCCGGGGTTCACGCTCCAGAGCGCATTCAGGCTGCGGATCATCAAGCCTGCCGCTATCAACAACACCAAGGCCATGGCCATTTCTGCAACGACGAAAGCGCCTTGCGCGCGCTGTTTTCCGCCGCCGGATCCCCGGCCGCCTTCTTTTAACGTATCCTGCAAATTTGGTTTCGAAATCCGCAGCGCTGGCGCCAAGCCAAAAAAAATTCCGCAGAGCAGCACAATCCCAGCCGTAAACACCAAAACTTTCCAATCCATGCCGACTTCACTCGCTCGCGGCAATCCGGAGGGCAAGTGTTGCAGCGCCATCTTCGTTCCCCATGCTGCCAGCATCAACCCGAGTCCGCCGCCCGCTAGTGCGAGCAACATGCTTTCTGTGAGGAGTTGCCGCACGATTCTGCCTCTGCCCGCGCCAAGCGCGGCGCGAACAGCGAACTCGCGACCGCGTCCCATCGAGCGTGCCATCATCAGATTGGCCACGTTTACGCAGGCGATCAGGAGCACAAATCCGACCGCCGCGAGCAACACTAGCAGCAGACGTCGCACGTCTCCCACCATCTGTTCCTTGAGCGGGATCAGTGTTGCGCCAATCCCTGTGTCCGCGTCTGGATAGGTCTCTGCAAGGTGTCCCGTGATGCGTGCCATATCGGATCGAGCTTGTTGAATCGTCACGCCCGTTTTCAGACGGCCGATTCCATGAATCCCCAGGCCCGCCATCCGCAGGTGTAACGCAGCATTAGTCCATTGGCCGATGGGCACGTAGAGTTCGCTGGCGCGAAACACTCCCACCTGCAAGTTGAAATTCGCAGGCACGACGCCCACTATGGTGTAGTTTCGCCCATCCAGCGTGAGGCCTTTTCCAATCACATCCTGCGCGGAGCCAAACTTACGGTTCCAGAATCCCTCGCTGATGAGCACAATGGGGCTCGCGCCAAATTCGTCTTCACCTTCCTCGAACAACCGCCCCAGAATCGGTTTCACTCCCAGCATGGGAAGAAAATCAGTTGAAATAAGTTCCGAACGTACCTGCTCAGGGTCGCCTGCACCCGTCAAACTGAACGAATATCCGCGCGAAATGCCCATCATGGAAAATGTGGTGTTTTCCTTGCGCCAATCTCGGAAATTTGGGAATGAAATCGATCCTGCCTCAAAGTTCGGTTTGCTCTCGTGGAGCGTGACCAGTTGCTCCGGCTCTGGATAGGGCAGGGGATTGAACAACACCCCGTTCACCACGGAAAAAAGCGCGGTGTTCGCGCCAATCCCTAGCGCCAGCGTCAGGATCGCCACCGCCGTGAATCCGGGCGACTTCGCGAGCATCCGCACGCCAAAGCGCAGGTCCTGCATCAGCCGGTCGAGCGACCGCCAGCCCCAGGCATCGCGCGTCACTTCTTGTACCAATCCCACATTCCCAAACTCTCGCCGGGCCGCACGCTCCGCCTCCACCGGGGCTTCGCCCCGCTCGATGCGCTCCTGCGCCGCCATCTTCAGATGGCTCCCCAATTCTTCGTCAAGTTCCGCGTTGCGCCTCTTATGCCGCCAGAAACTCACCGGTTTCCTCCCGCGTTTGCCTACAAGCGTCTTTCCTGATGTCCTAACTTCATTGCTTCCTTGCGCCGTCACTACTCTTCCGGTTGCAAAACTCCGGCGATCGCGTCCGAAAGCTGCGACCACTTCGAGCGTTCTCTGGTCAATTGTTTCTTTCCAGCTGCGGTCAGTTGATAAAACTTTGCCCGCTGCTTGTTCTCGGAGATTCTCCATTCCGCTTTAATCCATTTCTGTTTTTCGAGCCGATGCAGGGCCGGATACAGCGATCCGGTATCCACCTGTAGCAACGCCCCGGAACGATTCCGGATCGCAACACTGATTCCATACCCATGTTGCGCCCCCCATTGCAGGGTCTGCAAAATCAGCAGGTCTAGCGTCCCTTGCAAAAGCTCAATGCGGTTCTGGTACCGCGCTCTCTTCTCAGCCATCTCGTTGTCCCTCGTTTAGTCCGTTCCGCCTTCCATCGGCTGCCTCAAATGCCCTTGCCATGCCGTCATTCTGATTCCGCTCTTGGTTATGACGACATGACCCGGTCTTTTGTTCCATCTCAGGCTGTCGACATCCTACCCCCTAGCCTGTAGACACTCTACCCCCTCCCTCGTGCAACTCCATTGCCGCTCCGAATGCACCTGCAAACCCTTTCCGGCCAGCGCTTTATGCTCCTCCTGCCTGTTCCCAACTGCTAGCGGTTGCCCGCTTCCGCCATTGCTCATCCCAATTTCGGACACTCCGGCCAGCCAGGGCGGTCCAGCGAACCGCTCTCTAACTGCGGTATCATGGATGAAGGAACTTGTAGAAAGTTCTCCACATTCTTCGTTCTGTGGTTAGGAGAAGCAATTGATCCCACGCTACACGCGCCAGGAAATGGGTCACGTTTGGAGTGACGCGAACAAGTTCGCGAAGTGGCTGGAAGTCGAGTTAGCCGCTACCGAGACTCTTGCCGAAGCGGGCCAGGTCCCGAAGGATGCCGCCGCCGCGATTCGCTCTCGCGCCAAAGTCGATGTCGCGCAAATCCATCAGATCGAAGCTCGCGTAAAGCACGACGTCATCGCGTTCACCATGGCGGTGGGCGAATCGATCGCTGATCCCGCCGCCGCGCGCTGGCTGCACTATGGCATGACCTCGAATGACGTTGTGGATACTGCGCAAGCCCTCCAGGTGCGCGACGCTTCAAAGCTGATCGAGCGTGACTTGGTGATGTTTGGAGAAATTCTCGATCTGCGCGCTCACGAATTTCGCAAGACCCCTCAAATCGGGCGCACTCACGGCATTCACGCCGAGCCCATCACATTCGGCCTGAAAATGGCGAACTGGTTCGCGGAAAATCAGCGCAACATCGCGCGCTTCCGGGATGCCGCCGCGCAAATGGCGGTCGGCAAGATTTCCGGTGCTGTCGGTAACGCTTCGCATCTTGGCCCTGAGATGGAAGAGCGCATCTGCAAGCGCCTCGGGCTTATCGTTGCACCCGTTGCTTCACAGGTCATCCAGCGCGACCGCCACGCGCAATATCTCAGTGCCCTCGCACTAATCGCCGCCACGCTGGAAAAAATTGCACTTGAAATTCGCCACCTCCAGCGCACCGAAGTCCGCGAAGCGGAAGAGCCTTTTAGCGGTGAGCAGCGCGGCAGCTCCGCCATGCCGCACAAGCGCAACCCCGTGAGCTGCGAACAAATTTGCGGCCTCGCGCGCGTCGTGCGCTCGAACATGCTCGCCGCCTTCGAAAACGTCGCCCTCTGGCACGAGCGCGACATCTCTCACAGTTCCGTGGAACGCATCATCCTTCCTGATTCCACCATTCTCGTCGACTACATGCTTTCCAAGATGTCCATGATCATCGGCCAGATGCGCGTCTTTCCCGAGCGCATGATGCGAAACCTCGAATCCACTCATGGCCTTGTTTACTCGGGTCAATTGCTGCAGGATCTGGTGGAGAAGGGCATGCCCCGCGACGACGCTTACAAGGCGGTACAGGAGAACGCCATGGCGGCGTGGGAGTCAGACACAAGTTTCCAGGAACGCGTTTCGAATGACGCGCGAATCGCGAAGCACCTCGATTCGAAAGCTCTGGCGCACACCTTCGACCTGCAGCGCCAGCTTCGCCATGTGGATGCCATTTTTGATCGGGTATTTGGTGCGCATCCTCCCGGCGAGAAATCCGCGGCGGGCTCGGCGGGAAAACTTTAGGAAAAACAAAAGGCGCCCCGGTGTAAACCGGGACGCCGTTCTGCCTCTTCTAATTCCGGCTTGCGCTGAAATTAGCTGCGGAGGCGGAAATTCGAATGGCCATCATCTACCAGCCGCGAACAAAAGCAAAGAGCCAGAAATTATTCGACGCGCTGAACGTAACGCGCTTCCGAAGTGTCCACTTTGATTCTGTCGCCTTCATTCACGAACGGCGGCACTTGGACCACCAAGCCGGTCTCTAGCGTCGCGGGCTTCATGACAGCGCTAGCTGTCGCTTTCTGCAGGGTCGGCTCGGTTTGGACCACCTTCATATCCATGGTGTCGGGCAAATCCACGCCGATGGCCTTTTCCTCGAAAAATTCCACCTTCACGAGTGTGCTCGGAATAAGGTAGTAGACCGATTCGCCCAGCTCCTCGCGGCTCATCTGCATCTGCTCGTAATTCTTCGTGTTCATGAAGTGAAAATCGTCGCCCTCGTTGTAGAGGTATTCGAATTCAACTTCGTCGAGGATGGCGCGGTCCACGAATTCTTCGGCGCGGAACCGGTAATCGATGATCGCCCCGGTGCGGAGGTTTCTCATGCGCGTCTGCATCGAGCCGCGTTTGTTGCCGGGCGTGCGGTGATCGACGCTGAAAATGGTGAAAAGCTGGCCCTCGTGCTGGATGACCATGCCGGGGCGGAGTTGTGTCGCTTTAACGCTGCTCATATGCTCCCTAGAGAGTTTGCTGATTTCGGAAATTCCGGCTGGCGAACAACCCTTCGCCATGCTCAGGGTAAAAGTTCGCTCCTACACTGCTCGCGGAATGACTCGAGGCACGCTGGCGCGAAAACCATGCCCAGCGCGGATAATCAGTATAAGGTGCCGCCTTCCCGGTGGTCAATTCGCATTCTTCCCCCGGCAGTCCGCCTCGCTGCAACAGGATTCATCTCAGTTCTTCAAAAGCCCTGGCGCTCTCCGGTCACCGGCATGCCGGAATAGTGAACGTGGACCAGCCGCCAACGGCCTTGTATTTTCTGATAGAACTGCGTTTCCCTTCCGTGGGTGGTGAGGGGGGAGCCGTCTTTCCTAAACTTGGCGGCGAAATCCCAATAAAACTCGGCCCGGGCCGCCTCCCCAAAGATATGAATGGAAACATCATGAACGCTTAGTTTGCGTTCGGAGAAGTTTTCGCCCATCAGGCGAGTGTAGACATTTTGCTTAATTTGCTCGAAGCTGCGTTCGTGGCCTAAGGGGTGAATGAAAGAAACATCCGGAGAATCTAGCCAAACTTCAGCAGCGAGAGTCGTATCCGCGGCGTCAATCGATTTCGCGTATTTCTCAATTGAGTCGCGGATCGCGCCGCTGTCAGCGGCTTTTTCCTCCGACGAATTGTCGCCACGGGCTTGGCTTTGTCCTCCTCTTGCCCGTGCTGAAGCACCTTCCGCCATGATCTTTTCGATTTCAACGGGATCGCGCGGGAGGCGTTCGCTCAGCAGTTTGTAGCCAGACTCGGTGATGAGGGCGTCGTCCTCGATGCGCACGCCGAGATTTTCTTCGGGGATGTAGATGCCGGGCTCGATGGTGATGACCATGCCGGGCTGGAAAGGGACACAGCGTTCGCCCGAGTCGTGGACGTCCAAGCCAATAGGATGGCCCAGACCGTGAATGAAATAAGCGCCAAGTGCTTTGCCGTGAAGGTCTTTTCCGTGGGAGTTGATGTAGTTGTAGGCAATCTTGTGGACGTTTTTGTCGCCTTTGCTGCAAAAGTCCATGCCGGGCTTGAGCGCGGCGAGCGCAGCGTTTTGCGCGCCAAGAACGATGTCGTAGATTTCGCGCTGGCGCGGCGTGAATTTGCCGTTAGCAGGAATGGTGCGCGTGATATCCGCGGAGTAGCCAGCGTATTGCGCCCCGACGTCCAGAACGACGATGTCGCCGTCTTCGATTTTGCGCGAGAGCTTGTCGTAGTGCAGCGCGGTGGAATTCGGACCGGCCCCGACAATGGGCGCGTAGCCTTCCGCTTCAGAGCCACCCCAGGCGTGGACTTCAACCATTTTTGCCGCCACCTGATATTCATAGAGGCCCGGGCGCATTAACTTCATGGCTTCGAGATGCGAATCCAGGGTCAAGTCGATGGCTTCTTTCAGGAAGGCAATTTCGCCGGGAGATTTGATCTGGCGCAGGGCAGCGATTTGCGCGCGAATGTCTTTTAGCTTGGCCCGTGGAGCAGCCAGCTCCAGCCACTCGACAACGGATTTTTCGTGCGGGTAACCGCCAAGTTCTTTTTGATAGGGAAGGATTGTATAGAAACTTGGAAATGTTTTTGCGAGGCTTTCGATGGCGACACGGAAATCGCTGTCAAACGATTTTACGGCCGCAAATCCGGTGCGCGCTTCGATGCCCGGATCCGAGGGCGACATGCGGACGCCATTCCATCTTTCTTTTTGCGAATTCTTTGCGGGGAGAAAAAGAGTTTCGTGCGAAACGTTTGCGGCGTCGCCCCCCTGACCCGCGGGGAGGATAATCAGGCCTGCGCCCTCTTCATTGTGGCCGGTAAGGTAGTAGAAATTCTCTTCCTGTTCAAAAATGTATGTCTGTGAAGCTTCTTCGCGGCCAGTGAAGCCCCAAAGAACGATTGGTCCATCGACTTGCGCGGCGAGCTTGGCGCGGCGTTCCGCGTAGACGCTATTGGGTTCGCGCTCGCGGCGCTCCTGAGAGCGTACGCCGGTGGCGAGACAGGCCAGGCACAACAATCCACAAAAAACTCTTGCCGCTGAGTTCAGCAGACCACGCGACCGCACCGACCACAGGCGACCACTCATACGTGCACCTCAGAACCACCATTTTGTTGCTGCGCCCACAGGGCATGTGGGTTTGCGGCATGCCACGCAAAGCCGAGCGATTGTAGCTGAAATGGATGTCCCGCCAAAATAGAGCGATCCTCCATCTTCGGAAGAACGTCGATCAGAGCTTCGGCACCAAGAGCGGTTTTTTCCGTGAGGAACGCTCGTGGGCAACGCGGACGATCAAGCCCTTGCGTGCGGGAAGACGGCGTAAAGGATAGCGACGTAGTGGCAAGAGCTTCCGGCCATCACGAAGAGGTGCCAAATGACGTGGTTGAACGGGATTTTTCTGATGGCGTAGAAGACGACGCCGAGCATGTACATTAGGCCGCCAATGGCAAGCCAGAGCAGGCCGGTGGCGGGAATGTGGGCAAGGACAGGCCTGAAGGCGACAATGCCAACCCAGCTCATCAGGACATAGAACGAAGTGGACACGATGGGGAAACGGCCGGCGAACCAAAGTTTGAAGAGGACGCCTGCAAGCGCGAGTCCCCACAAGACACCGAAAAGGGACCAGCCCCAAGGGCCGCGCAGATTGACGAGCAAGAAGGGCGTATAGGTTCCGGCGATCAGAAGGTAGATCGCGCAATGATCGAAGATGAGCAGGGCGCGCTTGAGGCGCGGCGAGGGGAGGCCGTGGTAAAGGGTGGAGGCGGCGTAGAGAGAGACAAGAGTGACGCCATAGATGACGCAACCCGCGATTTGCCATGGGCCGCCGTGCATCACTGCCAGGACGAGCAGGATAACAAAACCGATGATGCTGAAAACCAGGCCCACGCCGTGGGTGATGGCGTTAGCGAGCTCTTCGATCGATACGCGGTTCGTCGGCGCGAGGGACATGAGAATTGTGCCTGCTGACATTGTTCTCTCGGGGAGCGGTCTTCGCAACAGCTATTTGCGGAGGCTGAGTGCAGCAGAAAGCGGCAGCACTTCGAGGTTCAAGGGAGGCCGGGCCCCGACAGGACCCGGGTGAAACGCCGCACTCCAAACCCGCGGGAAAAGTGGTTGCATGTTGCGTTATCGGCGGAAGAAATCGATTAACAATTCAGAGACGCGGGCGGGCTCTTCGTGCTGGAGCCAGTGGGTGGCATTGGCGAAGGTGAAGAGGTCGGCGCTCGCGCAGTATCGCAAACTTTCGTGAGCCATTTCGGCGAGGAGGAAATCGTCGCGCTCGCCCCACAGGATGCGGGTGGGGACGCGGACGGTTTTGTCCGGAAATTTGGCGGGAGTGCGGAAGAGAGCGCGGTACCAGTTGATCATGGAAGTGACGGCGTGGGGTTGGGCCCATGCGGCGCGATATTGAGCGAGATCTTCCGCAGTAAAAGTCCCTGGGCGGCTGGAACGAAGAAGCGCACGCGCGCCGATGCGGAAGTTGAAGGCGGAGAATAGCTTTTCAGGGAGCCAAGGGAGCTGGAAGAAAAACATGTACCAACTGCGGAGGAGTTGACGCGGACGAGTGCTGAGGAATTTGCGCATCACCGAAGGGTGCGGGACATTGAGGACTACGAGTTTGGCGATGCGCTGCGGATGAAGCAGGGCGGCGCTCCAGGCCACGGCGGCGCCCCAATCATGACCGGCGAGAAAGATTTTTTCCTGGCCGAGTTGATCGGCGATGGCGATGATGTCGGAAACGAGTTCCGTCAAAGCGTAGGCCGCCACCCCGGCAGGTTTGCTGCTGAGATTGTAGCCGCGCTGGTCGGGGACGATGACGCGAAATCCGGCGGTGGCCAGCGGCTCGATTTGCCTGCGCCAGCCATACCAGAATTCCGGGAAGCCGTGGAGAAGAACCACGACGGGGCCGTTCTGGGGGCCGGCCGCAACGGCCTGCAGACGAGCGTTTGCAGTATCGAAGCAGATCGTTTCCACAAAATGGCTCCGGGAGAGCAGTCTACTCTCTTGAAGGAAAATGGACGATCAAGAACCGGAACTGGTGACTGTCGCTGGGGAAGCAACACGCGGGGCCAACCGCTCGCGAATGGCGATCAAGAGAACGGCGCTCACGGCAATCTGCAGGACAACGCCGATGATAGTGGAGTAGGACGGGCCGAGTAGCGGGTCCGAGAACGCCCCAAGCGGGGTGAGCAAGCCGGGGCTGGAACGGAAGAAGAACCCCGTGATCGTGAAAGCGGTGACGTAGTAAAGCGTGAGGAAGAGCACGCCTTTAACAACGGGGCGTTGAAGACCTTTCACGGCACACCACTGCAGGAACAAGACGTCGCGCACAGCAAATACGAGCAGCACAAAAAGTTGGCCTGCCACCATGGGAATGGACCAGTTAGAAAAGGGAATGAACTTCGCGGAAACGGCTGCCTCCAACACGAAGAGAAGAAAAGCGGCGATGGCAGAGGCGGCCATCCATGGCCAGGGCGGGCCGTCGTCTGACCAATAGAATCGTGCGTCCTGGGCCGACTGGCGGAACCAGGTCTTCAGGCGCGCTGGTGGCGTGAGCGTCGCGAGGCCAACCGCATAGAGAATCACGAGGTTCAGCGCAAGAAAACCGGGAGAGATATCGGCGGGGGAAGCCGTCTCGATGCGATTGGAATAAGTGGAGTACATCGGCCGTAAATCCAGAAGCGCGAAAACGAGCACGTTTACATAGGCGGTGAAGAGAACGGCTTGCCAGCGGGAAAGAAGGCGAATATCCTCGCGATCTTTTTTCAAGTTGCGGACGAGCATCAGGAGGAGCCAAGCGCCCGCACTCACATAGAGAATGACGCTGACAAAGAGAGACGGGACTTGAACGCCAAAGAACGGTACCTGCGCGAAGCGAGACATATCACTGGGAGCTGCGGGCCCGGGGTAGAGCGGCAGCAAGCCGACGACCACCGGAATGGCCGTCAAGCCAGGGAATCGTGAGCCGCCATTCACCGTGGAAAGGAAAGAAATCCCCAGCAATCCGATCAACAGGAGAAGAAAGACAAGTTCAGCGGCGCGCGGCCGGTCGGTGGTCATGGATATAGTGAGCGCAGCCAGCGACAAGACCACGGCGACCAGGAGCAGCATCAGGTAGGTGACTGCAATCGCCAGCGGAGAAATGCCGGCGGCCAATCCGATGACCAAAGTAAAAGGCAACGTGCAAGCCACCGCGAAATAGGCAATCACCGGCGTCCCAAAAACCATGCCGACCAGCAATTCCCACGAACTGAGGCGGGTGGTACGCAGGAAATCAAAAGTCTTCAGGTTGCGTTCGGAAGCGACCGCCTGGCTGCATAAAGAAAGACACCACAGGCACAACACGAGCGCTTGCACCGAGACCAAGACAGTGTACAGAGTCATGCGCGTCGCGTGTTCTTCGGATAGCGTATTCGGGGGTTCGCCTGGATGGTAAAACATCAAAGCGATCAGCGAGCATAGGAGAATGGAAACCACTGCCGTGGTGGCCATTCGCGCGGGCCGCAAATCCGCACGAACATGGCGAATGAGTTCGGGGTTGCGCCATAGCGGCTCCACTACATCACCTCGTTGCGCGAGAGCTTGAGGTAGAGATCTTCTATGGTTTGCCTGACTTCTCCGAAGGAAATCACCCTGAGCCCTTTGGCGATTAATTCTTGGAGGAGCGTAGCAAGCTCATCGCTGGTGCCTACGAAACGGAAGATAGCTTGCGAGCCGCTGATGACGATATCGGAGAGCGCTTCCATAGAACGCAGGATTTGCTCGACCGGTGCATCTCCGACCCAACTCATACGGACGGTACAGAAGTGTTGAGATTCCTGCGAGGTAATCTCCGCGATCGTGCCGCTGCGCACCATGCTGCCTCTCTCCATGACCCCGATCGAAGTGCAGAAGCCTTCGAGATCGGGAAGGATATGGGAAGAGATCAAAACGGTGGTTCCTTCAGCGCGGAGAGCGAGAAGAAGATTGCGCAGGTCGGCGCGCGCTTTGGGGTCGAGGCCGGAGGCGGGCTCGTCGAGCAGGAGCACTTTGGGTTTGTGAATAATGGCCCGAGCGATGCCCAGTCGCTGCTTCATGCCGCGCGACAAACCACGAATCAATACGTCGCGTTTGACCTCGAGGCCAACTTGCTGAATGACTTCATCAATCCGCGGCAGTAACCGCTCGGTGGGCATTTTATACGCGCGGCCGAAGTAGTCGAGATACTCCCAGACTTTCAGGTCATCGTAGACGGAAAAAAAATCGGAGAGGTAGCCGATATGGCTTTGTGCCAATTCGGGGTCCTGGTGAACGTCCACGCCGGAAATAGTCACGCTTCCCGAGGTAGGAGTCAGGAGTCCGCAAGCCATGCGGAGGATGGTTGTTTTTCCGGCGCCGTTCGGACCGATCAGACCGTAAACCTCGTTTTCGGGAATGGTCACGTTCAGATCGCGTACGGCGACGAGGTCACCGTATTCCCGGCGGAGGCTTTGAAACTGGATCATGGCTACCGCAATGGTAGCCGGAGAGCGAATCGGCGGGCTAGCTGATTCTTGGGTGGAAGTGCGGTGTGCTCACGGTTGAGCTTTTCAACTACTCGCTGCTGAGGTCCCGCGGCAATCCGCCCCGAACAGAGTCAGGGGGACAATCGCTTGGATCGCGGGACCCACGCGAAAAGGGCATTGCTCTGGCGCACACTTCCCCGAACATTTGCGGTCCGGCCTGCGTGGGCAAACGGCCCGGCCAAAGCCGATAGAGACCACAAGATCCTTTATTTCGCCTGCAGGCTTTCGATATACACCGAGAGATTCCGGATGCGCTGATCGACCAGCACCGGGTTCGTAGTATCAAGTGACTTAAACAGTGGTCCCCACACCGGCATGTCGGAGCTGCCATGGGATGCCAAAGACGAACCCTGGCGCAGATCGTTCATGACGTGATCCATGGGGAACTTGCCATTGTTCTTCTTTGCGAGTTGGGTGAGGTCGGAGGGCGGAGTCTTGAGCGCCGACGCGGCTGGCCCGTCACCTTTGCCGGAGAGGCCGTGACAAGGCGCGCAGTAGTCGCCGAACATCTGTTTTCCAGAGGTCGAATTGCTGTGTTGGATGGGAGTCTTCTTGATGGTTTTTTCCTGACTCCATCCCAGGGTCGCCACCAGCAAGGCGACGGCAAAAACCGGAAGAAGCAAGAATCCGATCCGAGGCCCGCCGGGGTTGAACGAGGACTGTGTTTTCGGCACGATGCACCTCCATGTGCAAAGAAGAGGATGCCGTGGCTCACGTATGCGTTCGGTGACGCGCATCACACCGCAATGTGATGAATCTCACGCAAGTCCAGCTCCTGACCCGTCGGGAACCAATGACTGGAGAAGATTTGAATACCGGGCTGATTCGGTGGACCTAGAAGCCGGGAGCACCGGAAGTAGCGGGGCGCATCTCGGGGGCGTTGACCCCGAAGCGGAGGCGAGCGAAGTACGTCTGGCCGAGGGACATGCAGCCGGTGT
>JBGPIX010000120.1:0-14152 GCA_041485085.1 Candidatus Acidiferrum sp. | reverse complement strand
GACAAGACCATCGTTTCCGTTCCTGGAACGTCCACGGCTTCCGGAAACGACTGAACCCCGCAAAATGGCAAGCGAGAGAAGACTGCGAATCAAGACGCTGATCATGGTCTTGGCGATGGTGGTGTGCGCCAACGCTGGAGACTTGATGCTGAAGCGCGGAATGACGCAGATCGGCGCGGTTCAGCTGACACCTTCGGGAATCGTTCAAGCGTTTCGCATGACGGTAACCAGCGGGACCATCTGGATTGCGATTTTCTTTCTGACGGGCTTCATGCTCTGTTACATGACGGTGCTTAGCTGGGCGGACTACAGCTACGTGATGCCGGCGGGCGCATTTGGCTATGCTCTCCTAACGCTGCTGGCGGTCATTTTCTTGCACGAGTCGGTTTCGCCGCGGCGCTGGTTTGGCGTTGTGCTGATTTGCGTGGGCGTGCTGCTGGTGGGGCAAACGAAACCACGGACGACCGCGGTGGCCGGCGAGGCCGTGGCCTGATGCGCGTTATTCTGGCACTTGCCATTCTCATTCTTGGCAGCACGGGCGGCGAGATTGCCATCACCCACGGAATGAAGGCCACCGGTGAACCGGCCCGGTTGCGGCCGCTGGCGTTGCTTCAGTTTCTGGGGCGGGCCGTGCGCAATGGCTGGTTCTGGGCGGGCGTGCCGCTCATGGCGCTGTCCTTTTATTCGCTGCTGGTATTACTTTCCTGGGAGCCGATCAGTCTGGTGATTCCCGCATCGGCGCTCAGCTACGTGGTTGGCACACTTGGCGCCAAGTATATTCTGGGCGAGCGGATTAGCCCCGCGCGGTGGGCCGGTGTCTTGCTGGTTTGCGCGGGCGTAGCGCTGGTGGCCGCCGGCTGACTGCGAACTGCGGAGATTTTCCACCGATGATGAACGAGGCAGCATGATGTTGCACTCCGCGGTATGGCGCGATGGCGTGCTGTTGCTGGCGGCGGCTCCGCTGGTTTACTACCTGCTCGCAACGGTGGCGGCTTTGCGCTTTTTCAAGCGAGAGCGCATGCGAGTTCTGCCTGACTTCACTCCCTCTGTAAGCATTCTCAAACCTGTGCGTGGCGTGGATTTTGGCACTTACGAAAACTTCGCCAGTTTTTGCCGACAGGATTACCCAGACTACGAAATATTGTTCGCGGTGAACGACGAAACAGACCCCGCGGTCCCGGTGATTCGCCGCATAATCGCGGATTTCCCCGACCGTCGCATTCGCTCGCTCGTAGGCGCGGAGCATCTCGGTGCAAATCGCAAAGTAAACAAACTGGCGCGGCTCGCGAGCGAAGCGCGGCACGAAGTGCTGGTGCTGACCGATGGCGACGTACGCGTGGGGCCGAACTTTTTGCGTGAAGTCGTTGGTCCGCTTGCGGACCATAAGACCGGCGCGGTGACTTGTTTCTACCGCGGCATCGCGGAGAAAAATCTCGGCGCGGAAATCGAAGCCGTCGGCGCTTCCAGCGACTTCTTCGCCGGAGTGCTAATGGCCGGATGGACGGAGGGAATCACCTTTGCCCTCGGGGCTTCCATCGCCACGACCAAGCAATGGCTCGGGAAAATGGGCGGGTTCGAGGCCATTGCCGGGACACTGGCCGATGACTATGAACTCGGCCACCGCATCGCCAAAGCGGGTGGCGAGGTCGTGCTCTCGCGCGAACCTGTCTGGACCATATATCCGGCGCAAACTCTTCGCGGCTTTTGGGACCATCAAGTTCGCTGGGCGCGGACAGTGCGTTTGTGCAGGCCAATGTCCTACGTGGGGCTGCTTTTTACGCAAGGACTGCCGTGGGCTCTGCTTGCCGCACTCATCGCGCCAGCGAAATGGATCGCGGGTGTTTATTTGCTTGCGTACTTAATCCTCCGTTTTGCGATGGCCTGGACCGCGGGGATTTGGGGCGTCGGGGACGAAGTCCTACGCCGAAAAATCTGGCTGGTGCCGCTGCGGGACGCCATTCACTTCGTGGTCTGGCTGGCGAGTTTTGGTTCGAATCACATTCGCTGGGGCAACGTCGAATACGCGATTCGCGAGGGTGAAATGGTGCCCATTGCTGACATCGAAAGCTCGCCGACGAAACCCGCGGAAAACGTGCCTCGATCGTAAATCTGGAGTTTCGTTGTGCCCAGTGCGGTTGACGGTTTCGGGAAACCCGATTAAATTAGATAGGTAGAATCGTGGCTGCCCCGATCAGCGGGAACATGCTGCGGTTCGTTTTTTTCCTCGCGACAGGTGGGAGATCGTCCAACGGTAGGACTCCAGATTCTGGATCTGGCTATCTAGGTTCGAATCCTAGTCTCCCAGCCAAATTCTTCTTTGCCTTCCCGCTCAAGCTTTCACTCGGGCACCAAAACGCCTGGCTCCGGTGGCGCAGGCATCTTGGCGAAAAAAACTGCAACGATGCCGATGGCCGCGACCACGCAGTTCAATTCGAACGCCAATGTATAGCTGTGAAAGATGTCGAAGATTTTGCCACCCAGAAATCCCGCAGGCGAACAAAAAATCGCCCCCAGCTGAAGCTGCCTTCCGTTCAGTCTCGGAAACGCCGCCGGACCATAAAAATGTCCCGTCACAGTATTCAAGCAAATAAAAGTCCAGCCGAAAGCAACACCATAGGAAATCGCCGCGATGTAGGCGATCCAAAGCGCCTCGGGAGAAACTCGAATCGCGAAGAAAGAGCCGAGAAAATATAGGCACAAACCAAGCATGAACGCAAAACGCGCCACCATGCGGTCCATCAACCACCCGCCAATCAACCGGCCGAAGACCGCGCCCAACGTGAACAAACCCATCGCCCAGGCGGCATCCGCTGCGCGGATGCCGGCACTCTTCAAATGCGGCACCCAGTGGGCCGTGAAGAAGAAAAATGGGAGTTGGCAAGCAATGCCGCCGATCAGAATCATCCAGAACGGGACCGTCCTATAGGCCTGACGGGGCTCCCAGGGATACGTGGTAACCAGTGCGCGTGCCGAAGTAACTGCCGCGGCGTGCGCCGCCTCCGGCCCGCCATCGACGGCTTGGCCTAGATCCTCGGGGCGCTCCCGGACAAAAACAAATGCCACGACCGCTGACAGCACCGAAATGCCCGCCACGATGGCCCAAGCCTGGCGCCAATTTCCTCCATTCGCTGCAAGCAACCGGTTGAATAGCGGCGAAACGAAGAAGCCGGCGAAACCCGATGCCGACAAGGTGATTGCCATCGTTCGTCCGCGATAGCGGTTAAACCAGCGCGTGATCGCCGTGGCCGCGGGAACGATCGTGCCGAAACTGATTCCCGTTGCCGTCAATACTCCGAAACCCAACAAGTAGTGCCACGGCCGCGAAGCGATGAACGATAGCCACAGGGCGCCAATAAAAATCACCGCCGAACCGATACCGAACGTCCTTTTAATCCCCCAGCGAACAATCGACGCCGCAACGAGGACTGAGGGAATGCCCACAAAGAGATTTAGAATCGTGTACCCCAGACCGAAGGTGCTGTGGCTCATCGGAATTTCTTTCAACATGTAGTTGTTGATGATATTGCCGCCGTAAAGCGGGAATCCCATGTTGAGGAAATCCAGAAGCCAAAGAAAGAAAACCAGCTTCCAACCATAAAAGCTGCGTTCCGAGGTCATATCCGTTTTGTCCGTGACCCAATCTGAGCGTGAAGCTCGAGTGCTCTTACAAATTAGAGGGAGTTTGGAGGATATCAGGTTCTAGAGAAATCAGAAAAAGCGCCAATCATTCAGAAGGGAAGTTTTGCGTTCAGCCCGTTGCACCATGTACCCGGCGGGCCAATTCTTGTTCGACAATTCTTCTGGCGTACACTCCGCCAGAATCAATCTTCAGATCCAATAGCTTGCGCTCCGGACGGCGAAGAATGCTTTGCTGTTGTGCTTCGAGGATCTCCGTATCCTCAGCGAAAACAGAAGCCTGCGCATCTCGGATGCGAAACGTCAGTCCGCGGTCCTCCACTTGGAAATTGCGCACCATCCCCCAGTGATACCAGGTGGTCGTCTCAGTCTCCGGCGTCATCAAATTGACGACGATGCCGGTCACGCCCTTCGAACGGTCCCCTTGCGGGGCGCCCGTTCCAGCAAGCGCGACGCCCACATCAATCATCACGTTGGCGGGCAGGGAGAAATTGCAAATTTGCCAACGATCGCATTTTTCATGAGACCGCAGATTGGCGGCCCAAAAGGGCGGCGGATCGATGTTGTACATCCATCTTGTCACCGTCACTGAGTTCTCGTCGGAGACGGTTTTTATCGGGGCTTCGACGATTTCGTGCTGGCCGATGCTGGAAGGGTGCACGTATGTTTCGTGGGACAAGTCCATGAGATTATCGACCAGGAGTTGAAAATTGCATTTGACGTGATAGGTGCTCCCCTCGAAAACCCACTTGGGGTCCGAGCACCAGGGCATTTCCGGGATTTTCTTTTCGTCGGCGAGTTCCGGGCTGCCGATCCACACCCACACAAAACGGTGGCGCTCCGCGACGGGATAGGAGCGGATTTTCGCTTCCCGGTGAATCCCTGGCTGGCCCGGCATCCACACGCATTCTCCGCACGCATCGAATTCCAAGCCGTGATACTTGCAGACCAAATGGTCGTCTTTCAAATAACCCATCGAAAGAGGCAAGAGGCGATGGGGGCAGCAATCTTCGAAAGCGGAAATCTGTCCATTGGTCTGGCGATAGATGACGATAGGTTCTCCGCAAACAGTGCGGGCGAAAGGCGTGTGCTTGATCTCGTGGTCCCAGGCGACGGCGTACCAGAGGTCACGCAGAAACATGTTCGAACTCCTTTGAGACGAGCTGTTTCATAATGTGAAACTAAGTTTCATATTGACATCTCAGCGATTCTATCTACAATGCACCGAGCGTCAAGCGAATTCTCCTTCGTTCGAATTGCGCGAAAGGAAACAAAGTTGCCAGCAACACTGCGGCGACGCGGAAGACTCAGTTCACGGCGCAATAGCGACGTGGGCTCCAGCAAATCCTTGCAGAAAGCCCTTCGGCTTCTACTGCATCTCGGCGAGTGCGGCCCCGAGATGAGCATGACGCAGCTTGCCAGCGATCTCGGCTTGAACAAGACCACGGTGTTCCGCCTCTTGAACGCCATGCAGAAATTCGAGCTCATCGAAAAAAATCCTGCCAATGAAAGGTACCGGCTCGGATTGCGGCTGCACGAATTGGGCTGCCGCGCGCTGGAATCCAGGTCGCTCCGCAATGAAGCTCACGGTTTCCTGGTAGAGTTGGCCCGGCGTTCGAATGAAAGTGTGAGCTTGGCCGTGCCCGGATCGGGTGGCATCGTCTGCCTCGACCGCGTCGATTCCCTGGACTCCATCATCACCGCGCGTACGCCCATCGGCGGGCGCTTCCACCCGCACTGCACCGCCGCCGGCAAAGCGATTCTCGCCTGGCTTCCCGATCAAGAAATCCGGGCCATCATCAAGCGCAACGGCATGCCGCGCTTCACTTCCCTCACCATTAGTAAGTTTACGGATTTGATGAACGTTCTTGATCTGACGCGCCACCAGGGATATGCCATGGACAATGGCGAGCTGGAAAAAGGACTCAGTGGCATCGCCGCGCCGGTTTTCATGCGCGGCAGCGATCTCGTCGCCGCTCTTGGGATGGCCGGCCCCACCGGGAGATTTCAGCTTGAGGAACTAACCCAGAAGATTGCTTTGCTGAGAGATTTCGCGAATCGGCTTTCCATCGCTCTGGGAAGGCGAGTGTCGGAGTTGCCCGTTGCCCGTAGTGGTTCGTTTTATGATCCGTTTTCATAAATTCACAGGAGGTAAAAAGAAATGGCTGCACTCTATCGAGCCGATCACGTAGGAAGTTTTCTCCGGCCCCTGGAATTATTGAAAGCCCGCAACAATGCCGCAAAAGATCCGCTGCGCTTGCGCACCCTCGAAGACCTTCATATCCAGCGCATCCTGGCCAAGCAGAAAGATCTCGGCTTTGAACTTGCCACCGATGGCGAACTGCGCCGCCGGAATTTCATGAGTGATTTCACGGATGCCGTGGAAGGTTTCGACATGGGCGATGCCGTGGCGAGAGATTGGAAAGCTGGCGAAACAAAAGCGGCTCCGGTCAGCAGCGTGACGGGCATCGTGACCAAAAAACTGCGCCAGACCAGGCCGCTCACCGGGCACGAATTGCCTTTCTTGAAAGCGAATTGCAAGGTGGCCATCAAGATGACGCTTCCCAGCGCCACGCAATTTCCCGCCATCGCGTTCAAGGCTGGAATAACCGACAAGATTTACAAAGATCATTCCGCGTTGCTGTGGGACATCGTGGAGATTATGAAGAGCGATCTCGCCAAACTTTCCTCCGAAGGCGTGAAGTACATCCAGATCGATGCGCCCCGCTACAGCTATTACATGGACCCCAAGTGGCGCGAGTGGATTCGCAAGGAATTGAATATGGACCCCGACGCCGCGCTAGATGAAGCCATCAAAGCCGACAACGCTTGCTTCAAGGCCGCGCGGCGCCCCGGTGTGACCCTCGCCATCCATCTTTGCCGCGGCAACAATCGCAGCCACTGGTACGCCGAAGGCGGTTACGATGCCATCGCCGATAAAATGTTTGGCACTCTCGACGTGGACCGTTTCCTCCTCGAGTACGACGACCAACGTTCCGGAACGTTCGCGCCGCTGCGCTTCATCCCGAAAGGCAAGACCGTCGTGCTGGGGCTCGTTAGTTCCAAACTTCCGCAGACGGAAGATGCCGATGTGCTGGTAAAGCGCATCGAGGAAGCTTCGCAGTACGTTCCCATGGAAAATCTGGCACTGAGCCCGCAATGCGGATTTGCTTCCACCGCGGAGGGAAACCTGCTCACCGAGGACCGGCAGTGGGCCAAGCTGAAACTCGTCGTGGACACCGCGCGACGCGTGTGGGGCGGAGCGGCCGGCGCGGGCGCTTGACATTCCCTGGCTACTGACGAAAAATCCGCATTCAGTCACACGCGAGCGTGCGATTAACGTTCGAATCGTTCCGCGCAAATTGTATTGGCTGACTGAATTTTTCCACGAAGTGAATCACGTGAGGAAACCATGTTCTCAACTCCGTACATAGCTGGGAAAACGATTGATGTGCCGCCATCCGCTCTCTCGGATGTCGTCAATCCCGCGAACCAGCGTCCGTTCGCGCGGATCTTCATGGCCAAGGCGGAGCATATGCGGGCGGCGATTGACGCAGCGGAAGCCGCGAAAGGATCGTGGGCTGCCACCCCGCCGGCAGGGCGCGAACGAATTCTCCATCGCGCGGCGGACGAGTTGGAGAAGGCCACGCCGGAGCTGGTGGAACTCTTGATCGACGAGGCCGGCTCGACATTTGGCAAAGCGCACTTTGAAGTTCCATTCGCGGCCAACATGGTCCGGTCAATTGCAGGGGAAGCCAGGCGCATCCACGGGGACGTGATGTCTTCCGATGTGCCCGGGCTGCTCTCATTGGCGATCCGCCGGCCACTCGGCGTGGTGGCTGGAATTTCACCGTTCAATTTTCCGATCGTGCTTTCCCTGAAAAAAGTGGCGTTCGCTCTGGCGGCTGGAAATACATTTGTGCTCAAGCCTTCCGAAGAGACTTCGCTAATCGGTCTGAAGCTTGCGGAAGTTTTTGAACGTGCGGGAGTCCCGGCGGGCGTATTCAACGTCGTGCCCGGCGACGGGTCAACCATGGCGCAAGTACTGTACGAAGATCCACGGGTGAAGCTGATTTCTTTTACTGGCTCGACCAGGGTAGGAAGAATCATTGCCACGGAATGCGCCAAGCGCGGGAAGCGAGTCGTGCTGGAAATGGGAGGCAAGAGCCCGTTGGTTATTTTGCGCGACGCCGATCTCGACTACGCCGTTGACACGGCGTGTTTCGGACTCTTCATTCACCAGGGCCAGATTTGCATGGCAGGTTCACGCATCATCGTGGAAGCTCCAGTTTACGAGGAATTCCTGAAAAAATTTGTCGCCAAGGCGCAGAAGCTGCAGGTCGGCGATCCCCGCGATCCACGCACCGTGATTGGACCGCTGATCCGCTCCTCGCAGTGCCCCATGATTGATAAGAAAGTAAGAGACGCGGTCGCTGCGGGCGCGCGGCTGCTCTGCGGCGGAAAGTTTGAAGGGAATTTCTATCACCCCACAGTCGTCGCGGATGTGACGCCGGAGATGGCCGCGTTCCGTGATGAATTGTTCGGGCCAGTGGCCGCGGTTAGCAAAGCGAACGACGCGGATCATGCCCTTGCTTTGGCCAACAGCTCCACTTACGGGCTCTCCTCTGCTGTTCTCACCAACAACATGCAGCTCGCCATGAAGTTTGCTCTGGAACTGGAAGCCGGCATGGTGCACCTGAACGGGCCCACAGTGCACGATGAGGCTACCGTGCCCTTCGGCGGAGTAAAAGATTCCGGCATGGGCCGCGAAGGCGGCCGCTGGTCCATCGAAGAAATGACCGAAGTGAAGTGGGTTACCATCCAGCTCGGCAAGCGGCCTTATCCGTTTTAAGCGAGAAGTCCGCTGCCCCGGGCCGCTCTTCAGATTTTCAGCAGTCGAAGAAAACCGTTTCGTCAGGGCCTTGCAGTATGATGTTCCATTCGAGCGCGCCCACAACGGCGGTCTTTCTCGCGATCAACGTGCCGCGCCGTGCAGGCTCGACGAGGTTCAGGACATAATCGCCACCGTTCGCCGCTTCCTCTGGGAAATAAATCCGGGTCACCAGACGCAGCAGTAATCCCCGCGCGAATACAGACACGGCAATGTGCGGCGCCTGCAACTTTCCATCCGGTCCGGGAGCCGCGCCCGGCTTCACTGTCGTGAAAGCGAATCCCCCATTCTCATCGACCCCCATCCGCCCGTAACCTTGAAAACCTGGCTCTATTGGTTTGTTCTGCGTGTCTTCAGGATGCGCATACTTCCCGTGGCTGTTTGCCTGCCAGATTTCAAGCATCGCGTCTGGTACCGGCTTGCCCTCACCGTCGATCACGCGGCCTGAAATGGTTATCTTTTCCCCGGAGACTCCTGACACCACGAGGTCGGCTTTTCTCAGCCGCGTGAGACCGATCGAAAAATAGGGGCCCACAGTTTGGGATGTAGTTGCGTGGAAGCTCATCTTATTTCTCCATCGGCGTGGCTTTGCGGCCATTCAAAATGATGTCGAAGTGGTAGCCGAGCGCTTGGTCAGGGATCGTGGTGGCCCAATCAAAAACAGAAATTAGCCGGTTGCGAGCCTGTTCATCCGCCGTGCAATTGAAAATAGGATCGTAGGGAATCAGAGGATCGCCTTGAAAATACATTTGCGTGACGAGCCGAGTGGCAAACGCCGGCCCGAACAACGAAAAATGAATGTGCGTGGGACGCCACGCGTTGTAATGATTGCGCCACGGATACGCGCCCGGCCGGATGGTGACGAACCGATAGCGGCCTTCATCGTCCGTTAGCGTGTGCCCGCACCCGGTAAAATTCGGATCCAGCGGAGCGTCGTGCTGGTCCACCTTATGCAAGTAACGGCCCGCGGCATTCGCCTGCCACACTTCGACGAGTGTGCGTGGAACCGGCCGCGCATCTTCATCCAGGACTCGCCCGCTGACGATGATTCGTTCGCCCAGCGGCTCGCCGCTATGCTGCCGCGTAAGATCGCAGGCCTTCACATCAACGGCTTCTTTTCCGAACAAGGGCCCGGTCACCTCCGTCAGCGTGTGGGGTATATACACCAGCGGTTTAGACGGAGCACGCGTGATGGAGGATACGTATGGCGGATGAAGATGCTTCGGCTGCGTACCCGGAGCCGGCCGACGATATCCCAGGATGTTGTTCATGCGATGTCTTTCCTCACTCTCTCGTCTGCATGGATCACTGCGCCAGCAGAATGCCTCGTTCGAACGCATCATCGCGGAAGAGGCACGATCTCTCCCGGCAGAAAAGGGAGCCTCGCGCCCTCGGAAATCGGGGACATGATTGTTTCCCCGCTTGATTCGAATGCATCACCGATTTTGGTGCCCACGGCGAGCGATTCCGCGTCCAACGCAATTTATGCGTTCGAAAGGCTGCCGTCAAGCCGATTATCGAAATCCTGTGCGTCTATCGGCCAATTTCGTGTATGCTCTCTCCCGTTCGAATGACGCAGCACAGGGGGACCATATGCCAGTGGCCGGTTCGAGTCTCAGTGTCCGAAAACAGTCGCGCACACAGCCTGCGTCCGCGGGATTGCTGGAAGTAGCCCCCGCGCCATTGCCCTCGCTGGAAGGCGCGGGCGGCGATCCCAACTTCATGACTTCGCTCGCCCGAGGCCTTGCGGTGATTCAAGCGTTCTCGCAATCGAAGCGCCAGCAAACCATCTCACAGATCAGCAGCAAGACGGGATTTTCGCGCGCAGCGGTGCGGCGCTGCCTGTACACGCTGGCGAAGCTGGGCTTCGCCGGTTCGGACGACAATCGCCATTTTCATCTTCGACCGCGCGTCTTGACGCTGGGGCATTCTTATATTTCCTCCATGCCGCTTGCTGTGGCGGCCCAGCCGGTTCTGGAGCATGTCAGCCATGTCTTGCATGAGTCTTGCTCGATTGCCACGCTGGACGGTCCGGAAATCGTTTATATCGCGCGCGCCAACGTTACGCGCATTATGTCGATCGATCTTGGTGTCGGCAGCCGTTTGCCGGCGTTTTGCACCTCGATGGGGCGAATTCTACTCGCGGACCTGCCGCCGGATAAACTCGAAGAATTGCTTACGGGCATCGAGTTTACCCGCTACACCGAGCGCACCGTGGCCAACGCGGAAAAACTTCGGCAAATTCTGCGCTTGGTGCAACGCAACGGGTACTCCTTCATCGACCAGGAATTGGAGCATGGATTGCGATCGTTGGCTGTCCCGATTCGGAATCCAACCGGAAAGGTGGTTGCAGCGCTGAACGTGGGCGCGCACGCGCAGCGCGTTTCGCTCCAGGACCTGCTGGCGCGCTTTTTGCCACACTTGAGAGCGGCGGCGCAGGAGCTCTGCATGTTCTTGAAATAAGCGACTACTACCGCGGACGAAATCAGGGTAGCGCGCCGGGCATTCGAATCGGCAGGTCGGGAGTTTAATCCCAGGGGGATTTGGGAAACACATGGATAACTCAAAGAGATACGAAAATACCCTGGTTGCGATCCTCTTTTTCTCCTGGGGTACTTTATTTCTCGACCGAACCGCCCTGCACTCTTTGGCTCCGTACTTCGTTCCTGAATTTCATTTGAGCCACCAACAGGTCGGCATGCTGGGATCGGTGTTGGCGATTACCTGGGCGTTGTCGGCGCTTTTTTTTGGCGCGCTGTCGGACCGTGTGGGGCGAAAGTCCATCCTCATTCCGATGGTGTTCATCTTTTCGCTGATGTCCTGGGCCTCGGGGATGGTGCACAGTTACCAGCAACTTCTGCTGGTTAGAGCATTGTTGGGACTTGCGGGAGGACCAGCTTGGTCCATCATGACGGCGATGATTGAAGAATCGTCGCTTCCGACGCGGCGGGGTCGGAATATTGGGATCGTAGTGAGCGCGGCCGCGCTCGTGGGGTTGGCGGTCGCGCCGGTGCTTACGACGCAGATGGCCGCCCGAGTAGGCTGGCGATGGGCATTTTTTGTATCCGGAATGCCGGGTCTGTTGCTAGGGCTGCTTATTTGGAGATTCGTCAAAGAGCCGGAGAGGGAAAATCGTACCGGGCCTCATGGCCAACCGGTGAAGATTGGGGATTTTCTTTCCGTGCTGCGTTACCGCAACATGTGGCTGTGCTGTGCGGGAGCAGCGGGATTCCTCTCGTGGTTATTCCTCCACAATATATTCGCGCCACTGTATATCACGGAGGTGGCGCATCAAACGCCCACGACTGCGGGATTTTTGATGGGCGCGAGCGGTCTGGGGAGTTTTTTCTTAGCGCTCTACTTTCCACGCTTGTCGGATCGCATGGGGCGCAAACCAGTTTTGTTAGTGATGGCGGCGATGTGCACGATCGTGCCGCTCGCGATGCTGATTACGCCACTCTACGCCTACCCGTGGGTTCTCGCGGCCATCGTCTGCCTGGCGAATGCCGGCCAGGGAATCGGTGCGTTGATCCTGGTTCTCGTACCCACTGAAAGCGTGCCTCCGCAATTTGCCGCTACGGCCATCGGACTGGCTACTTTGGCTGCTGAGAGCATTGGGGCGACACTCGCACCAATTCTGGCCGGGCCGGTGGTGAAATCCTACGGACTGGGGGCGGCGATGTGGATGTCGGCCGGAGGGGCTGTTCTAGTTTTCATAGTTGCATTGTTGTTGAAGGAGACTCATCTGGCACGAACGGGTTCTCCTGTTCTGCAAGAGGCGCCCGCGGACTGATTGAGAAAAAAAGCGATGCGTGTCCACCTGCAGAGAGATAGAGCCGAGGAAGCTAGCTGCGTGCCGAGCCATGGCGTGCGTGATGCTTCTTTCCCCAAGCGGACATCAGCCGGAGAATGGGGCGGAGGCTTTCACCATGTTTCGTGAGCGAATATTCGACGCGCGGCGGCACTTGGGCGTAGACCTTGCGGTGGATGATGTCGTCACGCTCCAACTCGCGCAATTGCTGGGTGAGCATTTTCTTGGTGGGTCCCGAAAGGAGCCTTTGCAATTCGCTGAACCGGCGGATGTGGCCCTGAAGGTAGTAGAGGATGGAAGGTTTCCACTTTCCGCCAATGATGTGGGTGGTGACAGTGACAGAGCAATTGAATGGATCCATATTGGGGTCGCTCCTGGACCTAGGTACCAAAAAGGTGCCTACTAGCAAAAAAGATACTTTAGCCTAATATCGTCCGGCTGTTTCGCGCAAGCAGATTTTCAAGCCATCGCCGGCCGATAAGGGAGGGCGACGATCATGAGCAAAAGGCCCGTAGTCATCTATGGTGCCAGTGGGTTCTCGGGACGCCTGGTCGCGGAGTTTCTTCGCGAATTCAACGTCCCTTTCATCGCCGCGGGCCGCAACCGGGGCAAAATTCAAGAGGTACTGAACCACGTCCCCGGGATTGAGACGGCGGACTATGAAATAGCTGAAGTTGCTGGGACGGTTGACGAACTAGCGAAACTGTTCACCGGTGCCAAGGTGGTCTGCAACACGGTTGGACCGCTCATCTACTACGGACCGATGGTGATTGAAGCCAGCCTGCGGGCCGGATGCCACTACGTGGACATCAGCGGCGAGCAGGCGTGGGTCCGCCAGGTGGCGGAGAAGTGGGGCCCGAAGTTTGCAGAAAAGGGATTGGTCGCGGCGCCCGCCACCGCGTACATGTCAACGGCGAGTGACATCGCCTCGCGCCTCTGTCTCGAAGCAGGCGGCATCGACACACTGGAGATTCTCTCGATGTTCAAGGGAATGCCGACCTTTGGTTCCACGCAAACGATTTTTGCCGTGATCCCGACGGAAGCATGCTACCTGGAGCAGAACCAGTACAAACAGTGGCCGCGCGCGAAAGCTTACGAAGTAGTCGCGCCCGGCTGCATCCAGACGCAGCTCGCCCTGCCGTGGGGCGGTTTCCCGCATCCTGTCTGGTTCAAGGATCATCCTCAAATAGCGAACGTGAAAACCGTTGGTGGCTTGCTTGACCGCCAAATCATGGAAACGGTTGCGGCCACCGAAAAGCATTTTGAAGACAACATCCGTCCATTACCCAAGCAGGAGCAAGAGCGCCAACTCGCCGAAATGGCGAATTCCGTGCAGGCCGGAACGCCTCCGCGTGAAAACACACGCGTACATCGCACGATCGATGTGGTTCTTGGGCGCGGCAGCATGAATTCCGTCCAGTGCACGATGTTCGGAACGTGCGCGTACCGGCAGACCGGCCTGGTGCAGGCGTTTGCGGCGCATCATCTTTCGTTGGCCGCGCCGCGCAAAGTTGGATTTGCGTCGCCCTGCGAAGCTTTTGGACACCGCGAGCTCTTGCAAGCTCTCGAAAACTTTGGCCTTTCGAAAGCGAAACTCAGCTCCTAGAGGATTCGGCGGAATGCGGGCAATCGACTATTTCGACAAGGGAGCGGAAGCGTTTCCCGCCAGAATCGCGATCCTCGATCGCAATACGCAGTATTCCTATCTCGAAGCGCAGCAGGCCAGCCAGCGCATCGCGAAAGCCATGTGGGCCGGTGGATTGCGCGGCGAGGAGCGCGTGGCGATCTTCTCGCCCAACGACGCTCGCGTTTTG
>JBGPIX010000119.1:0-14241 GCA_041485085.1 Candidatus Acidiferrum sp. | reverse complement strand
TCGGTGGCGTGCCCCGTACCACCATATTGGCCGGTGTGGGCAGCGTCAAACAAAAAGGCAGAAGCCTCGGAATATTCGTCGAGAGTCTCCAGGCGAAAATCAGGCTCGACGCGGAAGGCTTTCCAAACGGTGAAATTTCGGGCCAATTCTGAAACGGTTTCCGGGGACTCGTCGCCATGAAGTTGAGCGGCGTCGAGCTTCAGCGACTTGCACAATGCGGCAACGCCGGCTGACGGCGCGTTGACAAAAATTCCCACGGCTTCGATTTTTTTCGGAAGCTGTGGGCGAATTTTTGCAGCCTCGGCTTCGGTGATATGGCGAGAGCTCTTCTCATAGAAATTAAAACCGAGGAGATTGGCGCCGGCATCGATGGCGGCAAGAGCGTCGGCGGAGTTGGTAATACCGCAGATTTTGACGCGGACCATGGCCACCTACAGAGTTCCCGTTGGCGAGAGCAGTAGTGCGGACAGAGCAACGGCAGGATCGGGAGCGAGCATGAGGTGCGTGCCGATTAGGAAAGCGTCAAATCCGGCGGCGCGCAGTTTCACTAAATCGTCGTGGGTACGCAGGCCGGATTCGCTCACGGCGATACAGTCGTCGGGAATGCGCGCTACCAATTCAAATGAAGTATTGATGTCGACGGTTAGCGTCTTGAGGTCGCGATTGTTCACGCCGACGATGCGAGCACCGGCGGCGAGGGCGCGGTCAAGTTCTTCGCTGGTGTGAACTTCGACAAGCGGCTCCATGCCAATCTCCCGGCCGAGCGCGATCAGGTCGCGAAGCAGGCCGTCTGCCAGCGTGCCAACAATCAGCAGAAAACTATCCGCGTCGTTGGCGCGGGTTTCCCAAACTTGCCAGGTATCGAAAATAAAATCCTTGCGCAAAACGGGGAGTCGAATCGCTTTGCGGGCATCGCGCAGATTTTTCAGCGAGCCGCGGAAAAATTCTCCTTCGGTGAGCACGGAAAGCGCGCAAGCTCCCGCGGATTCCAGCCCCTGGGCAAGCTCCACCGGTTCGAATGGCTCGCGAATCACGCCGCGCGACGGCGAAGCCGGCTTAAGCTCCGCCAGAACGTTCAGTCCGTCGCGGCACAGTGCCGCGGAAAAATCGCGCAGCGGCTCGGCCGCTTTCGCGCCATACTTGAGTGCGGTCTCCGGCAAGACGCGTTTGCGGTGATCGACCTCGGCCCGCCGCTCTTCCAGAATGCGGTCCAGCACCCTTCCGGTATTGGCGTGAGCAGACATTTGCGTAACTTTGTATGCTAGGGGTGCACGGCTAGAGAGTCAAATCGCCGTGACTGGTGATTCGTGACTGGTGACTGGATGGTGCTGGGCCACCGCGGCATATTGAAAAGGGAGATTCGATGGGTTACGGGAAAGAGTACGGGGCTTTACTGGAAGCGATCGCGAAGGAGGCGGATGCGATTGCGATGCGGTATTTTCGCGCGGAGGAGTTGCGCGTTGACCGGAAGGGTGACGGGACGGCGGTGACGCAGGCGGACCGCTCCGTGGAAGAGATGGCGAGGGCGAAAGTGGCGGTAAGCGGGCTGGCGCTGGATGTTTTGGGCGAAGAGATGGGCGGCGGCGATGCGAAGTCCGCGAGCGCCGCGGGGCGCGCGCGGATGATCATCGATCCGATTGACGGAACGGAAGAGTTTTCGCGCGGGATTCCGACATTTGGCACGTTGATGGGAATCGAGTCCAACGGTGAAATCGTTGCGGCGATGGTGAGCGCGCCAGGGCTGCATTCGCGCTGGTGGGCGTATCGAGGCGAAGGTGCGTACCGCGATGGCAAGAGACTTCAAGTTTCGAAGGTAACTTCACTGAACAAGTCGATGGTATTCACCACCGGAACGGGCCCCAGCAAAAACGCCAACGACCAGGCAAAAATCCGCGCGCTGTTGGACGCCTCTCGCAATAGCCGATCGTTCGGCGGATTCTGGCAGCACATGCTCGTAGCGGAGGGCGCCATCGAGGCCGCACTTGATTGGACTTCCAAGCCCTGGGACCTCGCGCCACTTGGGATCATGGTGGAGGAGGCGGGCGGCCGCTCGACCAACATGCGGGGCGAGCGCACGATCTATACCGGCCAACTTATCAGTACAAACGGAATAATTCACGAGGAAGTTTTGAAGATTTTGCAGTGAGGTGAGGGATGATCCGGGTCAAGAGAGTGTACGAGAAATCCGCAAAGGAAGACGGCTTCCGCGTGCTGGTGGATCGGCTGTGGCCGCGCGGCATGAAAAAGGAGGCGGCGAAAGTGGATTTGTGGATGAAGGACGTGGCTCCGAGCGACGAGCTCCGGAAGTCGTTCCACCATGAGGCCATGAAGTGGGGCAACTTTGAGAAAAAATATAGAGCCGAACTACAAGACAAGAAAGAGCACCTCGCAGAATTGAACAAATTGGAGAAGGAACACGGTACGGTGACATTGCTTTTTGGCGCCAAGGATGAAGAGCACAACCAAGCGGTGCTCCTGGCGAAAGCCCTAAGGAAGACTTGAGCGAACCATTGTGATGCGGCGATTTTTGTCATCTGGCTTTCGGAGGCAAAGTCCTCTCCAAATTGGATGTTTCACCATCAGTTTTGAATCCTTAAGCTGAGTCGCGCCGAAAGGCGCGTTTTCCCAGGAGGCTTTCATGGACATGCGAAAACAGGCGGAAAAGGCGGAGAAATTCCGCAAGCTGCACCACGGGCCACAAATGCTTTTGCTTCCCAATGTCTGGGACGTAGCCAGCGCGCGAATCCTGGAAGAATGCGGGCATCCTGCGATTGCGACCAGCAGCGCCGCGATGGCTTACTCTCTCGGGTACGTGGATGGCCAGCGCATTTCGCGCGACGAAATGCTGGAAGTGGCCGGCCGGATCGCGCGAGCGACGAACATTCCGGTAACGGCCGACCTCGAGGCCGGCTATGGCACGACCGCCAAGGACATGGCAGAAACAGTCAAGGCCGCGATGGCCGCAGGAATCATCGGAATGAACCTGGAAGATGTGACGGGCGATGACGAAAGCTCGCTGGTCGACTTGCCTGTGCAATTGGAGAAGATTCGCGCCATCCGCGAAGCCGCATCATCGGCAGGCGTCCCATTTGTGCTGAATGCGCGCACGGATATTTATTTGATGCCCATCGGTCCGGAGGCCACGCGCTTTGAGCGGACGGTCGAACGGTTGCGAGCCTATCGCGAAGCCGGCGCTGACTGTCTGTTCGCGCCGGGAGTCTACGACCTGGAAACGATCCAGAAACTGGTGAAGGCCGTCGAAGCTCCGTTGAATATCTTGGCGAATCCCGCTTGCCCTCCCATCCCGGAGATGGAAAAAGCTGGCGTGGCCCGGGTAAGCGCCGGCTCCGGCATCATGCGTGCCGCCATGGGACTGGTGCAGCGCATCGGCAAGGAGATGCTGGAAGCGCGTTCTTGCGAGATGATGTTCACTGGAGCGACACCTTTCATCGATTTGAAGCGCATGATGACTCGCCATGCCAACGCGGCCAATGCCTGAAACGTCCTCTCCACTCCAGATCTTGAACGAAGAGATTGTGGCTTGCCGGAAGTGCCCGCGGCTGGTGCGCTACCGCGAGAAAGTCGCGCGGGAAAAGCGGCGGGCGTATCGCGAGTGGACGTACTGGGGAAAACCGGTTCCGGGATTCGGAGACGCTCACGCGCGGCTTCTGATTCTGGGGCTTGCGCCAGCTGCGCATGGAGCGAATCGCACGGGGCGCATGTTCACGGGCGACCGTTCGGGAGATTTTCTGTATGCGGCCTTGCACAAAGCGGGCTTCGCGAATCAGCCCACTTCCCTGCACCGCGATGACGGATTGCGGTTGAAGGATGCGTACATCAGCGCGACGTGCCGGTGCGCCCCGCCCGACAACAAGCCCTTGCCGAGAGAGATCGCCAATTGCCGCGGCTACTTCGAGCGCGAGCTGGACATCCTGAAACCGAAAGCGGTCTTGGCGCTGGGAGGGATTGCCTGGGACGGGTATCTCGAAATCCTGAAGCTGCGCGGCGTGATTGCCTCACGCGCGCTGTACAAATTTGCGCACGGCGCGGAAGCTGAAGTCGCGCCTGGCACGCCTCGATTGTTTGGTGTTTATCATCCCAGCCAGCAAAATACGCAGACCGGCCGCGTCACTCCCGCGATGTATGCCGCTGTCCTGCGCCGAATCCGGCGCCTGCTGGAAAAGTGCTAGAGGAGCGGCCCGCCGCCTGCGGCGGGCGGGCCCTACAGGCCGCAGACAGGCGAGAAGAATTCTTTCGTGAACGCCGGAATGCGTTGATGAGAGAGTGTCGGGAAACCCTTGCGGGGCGATGGTGTGATTCGCCGACAGAACTCTCTCCTTCCGCCCTAAGTGCCAGGTGGCACCTCCAAGTGCATCTTTTTCAATCCTTTGCAGCCCCTCTCGACAACCCCGAGTGGCTGACCATGTGCATTCCCTAAATGCTCAGCAATTCGCGGGAGGAGATCATGGGACGAAGGAAACTCAACGGTGTATTCGGCTGCGTCGCGGCGCTAGCGTTGATGCTTGCGTGGGGAATCACGTCTAAAGCGCAGGAGCAGGGTCAGGAACCGTCACGAGAAGCAACGCCACGTGCAGTAGACCAACAGCGTCAAAAGGCAGACGGCCAGCGGCACGGGCTGCCGATGGAAACCTACGCCGTCGCACCAGGCACCAAGTTTCTGGTACGTCTGGATGAAGAATTGGGCACCAAAGGAACTCAAGAAAACGCGAAGTTCCATGTGAAAACACTGGAACCGCTCGAAGCCGGCAGCGGCATCTATTTGCCGGCGGGAGCGGAAATTCGCGGCCACATTAGCCATGTGGAACCAGCGGGAGTCGCTGGCCGGGCGAAACTCTGGCTGACCTTCGACGAAATTCACACCAAATTTGGCGACTTGCCGATCGTCGCGGAAGTCGTGAGCGTTCCCGGCGACCATAGCGTGAAGCCGGGCGGAACGCAAGAAGGCCTGATCGAAGGACGCTCCAGCAATCAGCATGACGCTGCGGAAGCTGCCGCCGCGGGCGCGGCCATCGGCGCCGTCAAAGGTGTGAAGGACAAAGACAAGAAAGAAGCCGCCGAAGGCGCAGCGTTGGGAGCGCTCACTGCATATCTCATGGAATCAGGGCGCGGCCACGAGCTGAATCTGCCCAAGGGCGCAAAGCTCGAACTGGAACTGGAGCGTGCGCTCTACCTCGTGAAGGAATGAGGTGGACCTCATATCCTCTTGCAGATTCGCCCTTCCTCTCCGCAATTGGACGCTTGTTTACTGGTTGGGGACTGCCCCTCCCCTCCCCCTATTTTTCAAAAGTTGTTCATTCTAAAGAAAGTTAAAGTCCTTTGTTTTGATACACTTTTAGAAGGGCAATAATATACTTGACAAATCAAACCACCCTTGTTACATTGGGCGCATGGACAAAGAAACCAAAAAACTGCTCGCTGAAATCGTTGACGGTATTGCGACTACTGACCGCCGCGTTCACTCCCTCACCGTCTCTTTAATGGCGATGAGAGCAGTGTTTCAAGAGATCGACAAGAGCGGCCAATTCGAGCAGATTTACGCGAAGCACTGCGCGGTTGCAACCGCCGAACTACTAGATCAGTCAGGCGGTTCTCGCGCCGATTTCTTGCTCGAATTAGCGAAGAGATTGAGGTCATAGTCATGAATAAGCCAAAGACTCTCCAGCAAGCCATTCTCTACTTCGCAGACGCCGACAACTGCCTCAACTTCATGGTCAGGCTGCGCTGGCCCGATGGCGTTGTTACTTGCCCCACTTGCGAGCGCGAGGATGCCGTCTTCCTCGCCAATCAGCGCAAATGGCAGTGCAAGACCGTCCACCACCATCGGCAATTTTCGGTCAAGGTCGGAACCATCTTGGAAGATTCCCCCATCGGCCTTGATAAGTGGCTTGTCGCCATTTGGATGATTGCCAACTGCAAAAACGGAGTTAGCTCTTACGAGATTGGCCGCGCCCTTGGCATCACTCAGAAGTCTGCATGGTTCATGCTTCACCGCATCCGTCTTGCAATGCAGGCCCGTTCGTTTATGAAACTCGGTGGCCACGGCGGCGAAGTCGAAGTAGACGAAACTTTCGTCGGCGGCGCGGCCCGATTTATGCATGCTGACAAACACAAGCGCCGGATTACTGAGACTGGCACCAAAGACAAAACCGCCGTCATGGGTATCTTGGAACGTGATGGAGAAGTCCGCGCTGCTGTCGTTCCCAACCGTAAAAAGAAGCCGTTGCATGCCGAGATTAAGAAACATGTCGCCGCTGGCAGCGCGATCTACACCGATGCGCTCATGTCCTATCAGGGACTCAAGCAGCAAGGTTTCGAGCATCAAGTCGTTGACCATGCCGAAAAATACGTTGATGGGCAAGTACACACCAACGGACTCGAAAACTTTTGGAGCCTGTTCAAGCGCCAACTGAAGGGCACCTATATCAGCGTCGAACCCTTCCATCTGTTCCGCTACTTAGACGAGCAGGTATTTCGTTACAACTTCCGAGAACTACCCCACGACGGCGCACGATTCGAGCATGTGGCCTCTCACGTCATCGGAAAGCGTCTGACCTATGCCGAAGTCACTGGTAAGGTCGGCGCGACGTGTTTGTAATCCTTCGCGTCTACCGCGCGGAAAGCGAAAACTCAAACCATGAATGAAACCACCGTCCACGTCCTGCTTTTTCAGTGTCTAAAGTGCGCGTCTCCCATCACATGGTGGATGGTTTCACAGAGCCATTCTATGGATGAAGTCAAAGCGAAGCCGTGGCCTATCAAGTGCTCTGCGGAGAACTGCGGGTGGTCTGGTCCCGTCCTTGGTTCTGAGGCAAAACAATCCTGGTCGGAACCCTGGAGTTATCGAAAAAATTGACTGCACCGCACGCTTTACACCTGTAGTCGCTACACAGGTAGTCCGAACTACATTCAAACATCTCCAATCCACAATTACCGCAGATCGCCCTGGTGCTCATTGCGCTCCCACAATGTCGTATTTCGTTTCTTTGCCCTTTTCGTTGAGCACAATGAGGTGGCCCTTCTCGACGCGGCACTTAAGCTGCTGCCCAGCATTCATCTCCACCTTGTCGCTTCGCCGTGCAATCTGGTAGGTGAGATCACCCACTACCACCGTGTAGACGGTCTGATTTCTGATAATGTGGGCACTCTGTGAATAGGACTTCTTCTCCCACCTCACTACGCTCCCGGCCTCGTAGACTTGCGCCCGGGCAGCCGAAGAAAACAGCAAGAGCAGCAGGCCAACTGCGGCCCTTACTTTCTTTGGCTTGAGCTTCTTTGCCTTCTTCTCCGCGTCCAGCCTGGCCTTGATCTCGGCGTGTGGAACAGATAGGAGTTTGCTGGCCAGACTCTCAAAGTTTTGATATTCGGATTTCGTTTTCATTCCTTCAGCCTCGTCGCAAGGTGGCGCATAAATGAACGAACGCTCCCCAAGATGGCCTCTGCTTGGTCTACAGAATACGTCTTTTCAACGTGCATTGCAGGATTTCTCCATGCACGCCTTACCGCATCAAGCGTAATATGTGCTTCCGCAAAGAATTGCTCATTTGCCGATCTTGCACCAGAAGCCTTGAATCGGTTGGTCAGTTCTTTCTCGATCCCCGAAAGATATTTCCCCCAATCATTTTGCGATGAGACGCGAAGCTCTGCCGCCAACGCCCGCAATCCCACCTCGGCAACGCGAGAGAGGTGCATGACGCAAGCAGTTCCCCGCTCGAACGCGAGACACATCCCGGCTTCATAAATATCCTGATTCGCGGATGTGAAGTTCTTGAAGACCTCATCCCCGAAAAGGGCGGCTTTTTCCAAGAATTGAATCCGCTTGCCCTCAATTCCGTAAAAGTTCTTCCCCTTCAGTTCTGAGTGCAAATCTGCTTGCAGTCTCTCTGCGACGCGCGACAGGCTATCACCGTCCTTGCATACCTTGAGCGCCCTCGCAGCATCAGCAGAAACTGAAAGTTCGAGTTCAAGCGCCAAACCCTCCACCTCATCGGATACTTTTGCGATCCTCGATTGGAGCGATGGGGGGATAGGGCCAGTTTTTTGCCCAAAGACATCCTGTAGACCTATAATCAGGTCCATTAAGCGACTGAACTTCGCTGCGTCAAGTTTCAGCACGTCCAGAAGTGTAACAATTCCACTTATCACAAACCCCCGTCCCCATACTCTAACTTTCCGTTTGATTTGTCAAGTATATTATTGCCTTTAGAAGTGTTCATTCTAAAGGTACTTACGTTGCACCAAAATTGTGCAACATGGTTCGGTTTCGCCGTTCAATCGTCGCGGGGATCAACTTACAACGCTTCAATGAGACGCTGAAGCAGGCGACTCGGGGGAAGCCCTGCCCCACGCCAAGCTCACTTAACCAATATCGGAGCTTTGGAACCCTTGCAGCCCTGAACACGTTCACACGGATTATAAATCCGGCGCACTAAGCCAGCTCTACTATGGGTCCGCTGCTACAAAACCTAATTCGCCACTCCCTCGACGTGGGAGGGCTTGTTTGATTCTAGCCTCTCTGAAATAGCCTGCCATTTGACTAGCCCGTAGGTATTTTTCCTGCCTTGGACTTTATAGAATAGCTTGCCTCGCTTGGCATAACGAAACAACATAACCCCTAGATTGTTCGCCTTGATGGTTGTAGCAAATTTCTTTTTGATCTGTGCAACAACCTGAGCCACATGCATTGGCTTCCCAATATCCTCTAGGACGAGATATGCCATTTCGGGTTGCGTCATGGGTTTTTCTGTCGGTGCCTTGCCCTTAAGAATTTCGGCGGCCACTTGCAGGGATTTGATCTCTTGCTGCAAAAGTCTAATTTGCTTTTCCCGCTCATCTATAGCTTCTTGAATGTTCATACTTAGCCCCTAAGATGATTATAGCCATCAATGGTAGTCTGTCAATAGATTGTAATGGCTAGCGAAAGGTTTCGCCTATGGTTGTACAGTTCCCGAGAGCCTGCTAGGATGGGCGGTAGTTTCCAGAGGCGTAAGACTCGATGGTATTCGAAGACGACGAAATAGAACGATCTAGGGTTGAAGCGCAGGCTGGCTCGACAAAGGCACAACAGGACGCAGCCGAAAAGAGACGCATAATTGCGGAATTCAAGAAAAAGATGAAACAAGCTAAAAAGGCTAAAGACCGGAGCGGTTACGAACACCTGCTCGAACTTCAGAACGTGAAGAGAAAGACCCCCGAGTGGGATGCTTTTTGGCGATGGTTTTACTCCGACGAAACTTGAGTTTCTTTATGGCCTTCAGTCTGTTTTTCTGCTCTTCGGCTGGCAGCTCTTGAAAACATTCGTAAGCCACTTCTGCTAATTTGTCTAGTTTTGATTTGCGCGTCACATAAGCATCGTCTCACGCATAGCTTCGCTAATGTCAAGCCTGACTTGCGCGCAGGCTACTTAGGGGCTAGGTAGGGCCTATCTGCTCAAGCCGAACCTTACGCGGCGCGTTATTGTGTTATAGGCCCGATGCCACTCGGGCCTGCTCCTTTTACAAACGGGCACGGGCACACACTGCGGCCCGGAACAGTTGGGGTGAGTCGGGCGCAGCTCGGCTCGGAAAAACGGTTCGGGAACAGGTGGAAGTCGGAAGGAGCTACGCAGGTTTACCTGGAAAGTATTGTATCACACGGCCATCGAAAATCAAGGGGAGCTTGCCACTAGATCAATAGGGCACGGCAATGGAGAAGGAGTGTCGCGGGCCCATTTCATAGACTGTGTTTGCAGGAGCGGCACAAGCGGCACACCGGAGCAGGGGAGTTGGTCAAGCGCAGGGCAGGTAGTAATACAGGTCAAGGGCAGGCGGCTTGATGTGCTGGGTACGCAGGAGGACGGTAATCTGGGACGTGTGGCGCATCTCGTGAAACATGACGTTCCATAGCAGATGATCCACAGTGAAGCGTTGCTCTGGCCGGTCGTGCACGGTCACAATGCGTCTCAACTCGGCCTCATTGAGAGTGGGGAAATAAGCTAGGGTGCTTTGCTCTATGAGGCGCCAGTAGTTCAGCAGCGCTTCGAGCGCAAAAGCTGCAAAAACAGGGCCGCCCTGGGTATCCTTCAAGGCCGGAATGGTCTGCCGCACCGGCTGCTCGCGCAGGATTTCCTCGCGAATCCAAAAGTCCTCCGTGGCGGCCACATGAAACAGGAGGTCCTTGATGCAGTGAAACCGATCACCGTCCAGCAATGGGCGGGATAGAACCTCATCTGGCAAAGCCTGGAGCGCAGTCCACAAGTTCCGGCGAGCGCGAACCAAGTAATCGTAGGTTTCCGGAATGTTCATCCGTCCCTCCCTCAAGGCTCGCTTTGCAATCCTACATTGAACCCCAGAGAACTTGGCAAGCGAGTGGTGGCTTGTTAGAGTCGAGGTACCCAGCGAAACAGTGCGTAAGCTATTCTGCAAGAGCAGGCCGAAGAGAGGCTAGGACTCATGGGGGAAGAGACGCGGGCGGCGGCGCGAGCCATCGAAATGGTGGAGCGGAAGGACCGCGTGCTGATTGTCGAAGATGAGGACAACGCGCGCAAGGGCTACGAACAGCTTTTGCAGCGCTGGGGCTGTGACGTTGTGGGCGTGGCCACGGCGGAAGAGGCGCTGGCGAAATTTGCGAGTTACCAGCCGGACACGCTGATCGCGGACGTGGAATTGCCCGGGATGAACGGGCTGGACCTTCTGAAGCAACTCGGGCCTGAACTTTACGATGTGCCGGCGATCATCATCACCGGCAAAGGAAGCGAAGAACGCGCGGTGGCGGCGATCGAGGCGGGCGCGTTCTGGTACATCGAAAAGCCGCTGAAGGGGCCGGTGCTGCGAGCGCTGCTGGACCGGGCGCTGGGCAAGGCGCGCGATGCGCGAAAACTTCTGGTCCTGCAGAAGCAGCTTCGCGAAACGGGACGGCTGGGCGACCTTGTCGGGGCGTCAAAGCCGATGCAGGAAGTGATGCGCATCGTGGAAATGGCGGCGCCGAGTTCGGCGTCAGTGTTGATCACGGGCGAGACCGGGTCGGGCAAAGAGATTGTGGCGCGGACGCTGCACAAGCTTTCGCCGCGGGCGAACGGGCCGTTTGTGGCCATCAACTGTTCGGCAATCCCCGAGACATTGATGGAGAGTGAGATTTTCGGCCACGAACGCGGCGCCTTCACGGGCGCGGCCGAGCGGCGCATCGGCTGCTTTGAACTTGCCGATGCAGGAACGCTGCTGCTGGATGAAATCGGCGAGATGCCAGCGCCGACGCAGGCGAAGCTGTTGCGCGTCCTGGAAGACCGCAAGGTACGGCGGCTGGGAAGCAAGAGCGAAACGCCGGTGGACGTGCGCGTTCTGGCGGCAACCAACAAGGAACCGGAGGCGGCCGTGAGCAGCGGCCACTTGCGGCAAGATCTGTACTTTCGACTGAACGTGTTTCACATCCACTTGCCGCCGCTGCGCGATCACAAGGACGACATTCCGCTGCTAGTCGATCATATTCTCCGTGACATCAACGCCAAGCATGGAAAGCACGTGCGCGGCATCGGCGCGGAAGTGCTGGACATTTTCATGGGGCACACCTGGCCGGGAAATATTCGTGAGCTGCGCAACGTGCTGGAACGCGCTACGATCATGTGCGAAAAAGACTTGATTACTCGCGCGTGCTTGCCTGGTGAGTTTGGGAAGACGGCGGCGAAAGGGCCGAGCGATCTTTCGGCGATCAAGTTTCCCGTGGGAACAACAGTGGATGCCATGGAGCGCGAACTCATTTTGCAGACGCTGGGCGCCACCGGGAACAACAAGACGCGGGCGGCGGAACTGCTCGGCATCAGCCTGAAAACGCTTCATAATAAGCTGAAAGAATACGGCGGCGAGCGCGCCGAAACGGAGTAGGAACGCAGAATGCAGCTGCGGCTGCGGACAAAACTCACGCTGGTGATGACGAGCCTGGTGCTGCTCGTCGCGGCGGTCTTGTCTGGCGTTTTCGCGGCGCAACTGCTCGACCAATTGTTGCAGGCCACCAAGGACCGCGCGGGCGATCTCGCGGGCCAGGTGTTCGTCCAGGCACAGCACTCTCTGACCGATGCCGGGCAACAGGGAATGCGGCCGGCTTCGGATTCACCGCAGGAAATCCACGATTACGTCAGGCACGCTTTTGAGATTGACGAAGGCCTGCATACCCAACTGAAAGCCGCGAAAGATAATCCACTGATTTACGAGGTGTCGATCACGGATCAAGACGGCATGGTGATGATCTCGACCGACGAAAATTTGCCGGGAAAATTTCTCGCCCGGCGACCGCGACTTTCGCAATTATTGCAGCGCAATTTTCCACAAAAGGTGAAAGCGCTGGCGGGATCGTTGAGCGTTTTTGAGCTTGATTACCCGTTCAGCAAAGGGAAGAAGCCGTTCGGAGAAGTGCGCGTGGTGCTCAACGTCGGCTTGCTGCTGAGCGAAATCTCTCCGACCCTTTGGACTTCTGGGACAATTGCGCTCCTGGCAGTGGTGGTTTCCACGATGCTTGCGGCAATTGTGAGCAGAGCGACGCTGGCTCCCTTGCAGGATATCGCTGCGCAATTGGACCGCATCTCGGCGGGACAATACGACGTGCCATCTCCGGAGTTGAAAGGCATTGGAGGAAGCGGCGATGAACTGGGCGCGGTGAGCCGGAAGATTACGCAAGTCGGGCAGCAATTGCGCGGGGTTCATGAAATCTTTAGTACCATGCGCGAAAACATGAACTCCGTGATGGCCGGACTCGAAGATGGATTGCTGCTGTTCACGCGGGATTCACGGGCGGTAATGATCAGTCCGGCGGCGGAGAAATTTCTCGGCCAGCCGGCAGGGCAGTTTCTCGGGCGGCGCGTGACTGAGATTTTTCCGCCCGGACATCCGCTGCACGATGCGCTGCATATCGAAAGCGACGAGCTGAGCGAAGTGGCAGCAGAGACGGAACTGCAGACGAGCGAAGGGCCGAAGCGCGTGAGCGTGACGGTGCAGGCCATCCAGGAAGATGGCGAACGCATGGGCGCGCTGGTGACGCTGCGCGACCTCGACTCGCTGGAAAGCATCAATACGCAGCTTCAGGTGAGTGAACGATTGGCGGCGCTGGGGCGCATCACCGCGGGCGTTGCGCACGAAGTGAAGAATCCTCTGAATTCCATGCGGCTCTGGCTGGAAAACTTGAAAGAGTCGCTCCCCGCGGAGGCGGACGGCGCGTCGCTGCAGGCCGTGCAGGTGCTAGACAAGGAAATCGACAGGCTGGACGCGGTGGTGAAGCGCTTCCTCGACTTCACGCGGCCGATGGATATCCGCTTGGAGGCAACGCAGCTCGCGGAGCTTCTGCGGGAAGTTTTGGAAGTCGCCCAACCCTCGCTTCAGAAGTCCAACATCCAGCTCGCTCAACTTTTGCCGATTGATGTGCCGGAAGTGTACGCGGATCGCGCGCTGTTAAAACAAGCAGTGTTAAACCTAGTCTTGAATGCCGCGGAAGCCATGCCGGGGGGCGGACAATTGCGGCTGGTGCTGAGCCGGCGGGGCGAAACGGCGGAAATTACCGTGGGCGATACTGGCAAAGGAATTCCACCGGAAAACCGCCAGAAAATTTTCCAATTGTTTTTCACCACGCGTCCGGGAGGCAGCGGCATCGGACTAGCAAGCACGTTTCGAATTGTGCAGCTTCTGAACGGTTCGATAGACTTTACTTCGGAGGTCGGCCGGGGCACGACGTTCCGAATCGAACTGCCACTCGCGGCCTGAACATGAAGGAAAACCCAGTCCGGTCCCTATTGGTGTTGCTGCGCCACTCTCGCCGTTCGAACGTTGCTCTTCTCTGTTGTGCCGTGTTTGCGCTCGGCGGATGCGCTATGAAGAAACGGCCGAGTATTCCGTGGGCCACGGCAATACAGGTGAAGCCTGTAGCGCAACCACGTATGGCAATTGCAAGCAACGCATCCGAGGATTTGGGTCCGGAACTGCGGATCGAGTTGCCGCCATTTCCCGGCCATTTAGTTTTTGTGCGAAGTTCGCCTCCGCGGCCGCGTGTCACCGCGCCGCCGTCGCCAGCCACCGGAAACGATTCCGAAAAGATGGAAGCACCGATGATTGCGCCGCAGCTGACGGCGCAAGAATCGGCGGTTGCGCAGCAGCAGACAAGCCAGAGCCTGGGCGTCGCGGAGAAAAATCTGGAATCCGCGCGCGGGAAAACTCTGAATGCGGCGCAGTCGGACCTGGTTTCCAAGATTAGAGGATTTATCAAGGA
>JBGPIX010000118.1:0-14258 GCA_041485085.1 Candidatus Acidiferrum sp. | reverse complement strand
TTGCGCTTATTACCTCGGTTGTGTTGTGCGGTCCCTCTGGTGCAGTACTTGATCTGAGAATCCCCGCCTCCAGTTTCCTTCCTACGTTTTACGCGTAATCTAAAACAAGACTGGCAAAGCAAGCCGCCGGCCCGCTCGCAAACTTGTGTGCGCACCGCGACGGCTTCTGCCAGTAAGAAAGTAATATTGAATGTTGAATGTGTCAGAAGTGAATGCAGAGCGCTCTTCGGAGCCTCTCGCGGAATCCGCCTCAGTGCGCTTTTCCGAAATGTTGATCTCTCCTTACGTAAAGGAGCGATTGGACGCGGCGCGGTTTACCACGCCGACTCCGGTACAGGCCGCGGCGATCCCGCTGGCGCTGGAAGGCAAGGATGTGCTGGCAACGGCACAGACGGGAACCGGCAAGACTCTCGCGTTCCTGATTCCGGTGATCGAAAAGCTGCTCAAGGATAAGACTCCGGGAATCGCGGCGCTGGTCCTCGTGCCAACACGCGAATTAGCCATGCAGGTCGTGGATCAATATAACGCGCTGCGCGGCAAGCTGTTGCTGCCCGCGGCCCTCGTCGTTGGCGGATTGTCCGAAGGAGCGCAGCTCCAGGCCATTCGCAAGGGAGCACGCTTGGTGGTAGCGACCCCTGGGCGGCTCGAAGATTATCTCGACCGCAGGCTTTTTCATTTTAACGCGCTGCGAATCCTCATCCTCGATGAAGCGGACCGCATGCTCGACATGGGGTTCCTCCCAGCGATCAAGCGCATCGTTTCGATCCTTCCAAAAGAGCGGCAGACGATGTGCTTCTCCGCAACCATGGAAGGCGATATGACGCGCATCGTGAAGGATTACCTTCGTAACGCCGTCCGTCTCTCGTTCGGCTCGACATCGAAACCTAACGAGAATGTGCGCGTGCAAGCGTTTGAAGTGGCCACGGACCGCAAGCAGGAAATGTTGCAGCGCTTGCTCACCAAGGAAAAGGGAAAGTGTCTGGTCTTCGCGCGCACCAAGCGCGGAACCGAACGCATTGCCGAAAGCTTGAATCGCAAGGGCTTCTCTGCCGCCATGATTCATGGCGACCGCTCGCAATCGCAACGCACCACCGCGCTGACCGGCTTCCAGCAAGGGCGCTTCCGCGTCCTGGTGGCAACTGACCTGGCCTCGCGCGGGATTCACGTGCAGGACATCGCGCACGTTATCAACTACGATCTGCCTGAAGTGGCTGAGAATTTCATCCACCGCGTCGGCCGAACCGGCCGCAATGGCGGCCACGGTGTGGCTTCCACGCTTTTCGTGAAGGAGCAGCGCTCCGAATTGTTCCAACTGGAGCGTTCGCTGGGCATCAAGATCGAGCGGATGCGCGCGGATGAAACGGCTTCCCTTCCCGAAAAACAAGAGCGGAACCCGGTCAACTTGCCTGCATTTCAGGATCGCAGGCCAGTCAACCTTCCTCGCATAGAGTCTGCGCGAGCGTCGGAGAGATTTGTACTTCCGGGCGAAGTTTTCCAGACTCAGCTCGAAAACTGAACGAGTTTCATCAAGATGTGAACCACGGGCCCCTCGATCGCATCGGGGGGCCCGTCTGCGTTTAAACGCACTCGTGGCAGAATACGAGGATGCTGATCCGGCCTGCAGCCAGCGGAGATAGGAACGCGATCTGGGCGATCATGGAACCCATCATCCGGGCGGGCGAGACTTATACATTGCCACGCGACATGGATAAAGAGAGCGCGCTCGCCTATTGGCTCTCGCCCGAACGCGAAGTGTTTGTCGCGGAAGACCATGGCGAAATCGTCGGCACGTACTGCCTTCAAGCAAACCAAAAAGGCGGCGGCGCGCACGTCGCCAATTGCGGCTACATGACCGCTGTTGCAGCCATGGGCCGTGGCGTAGCGCGAGCAATGTGTGCACATTCTCTGGACCGCGCGCGCGAACGCGGCTTTCGCGCCATGCAATACAATTTCGTCATTAGCACCAACGACCGCGCCGTCCGTCTGTGGCAAACCTTCGGCTTCGAAATTGTCGGCCGCCTCCCCGGGGCCTTCCATCATCCGGCTCGCGGCTACGTCGACGCCTACATCATGTATCGCAATCTCTAGCCCGTTTGCGCTGATACGCGCCCCTATGCTACACATGCTGCATGCCTGATTTTGCCGCCCCGGTCGAACGTCTCATCGATGAACTAAAGCATCTCCCCGGTATTGGCCAGAAAACTGCCCAGCGCCTGGCGTTTTATTTGCTGCGAGCCGCGCCTGAAGATGCTCTAGCTTTGGCCGACGCCATTCGCGACGCCAAAGAAAAAATCCGCGCCTGCTCCGTCTGCCACAACATCACCGATTCTGATCCTTGCCTCTATTGCGTCGGGCCAACGCGCAGCAAGAAGACCATCTGCGTGGTCGAAGAAGCGCACAACATCATGGCCATCGAAAAAACACGCATGTACAGCGGGATGTACCACGTGCTGGGCGGTTCGCTCTCGCCCCTCTCAGGGCGCGGCCCGGAGCAACTTCATCTCAAGTCGCTGATCGAGAGACTAAAAGGCGGTGGGGTCGAAGAAATCATTATCGCCACGAACCCCACAGCCGAGGGCGAAGCCACCGCCGTCTACATTTCAAAACTCTTGAAGCCCCTAGGCGTGCGCGTCACGCGAATCGGCGTCGGAATTCCCGTCGGCGCGGACCTCGAATACGCCGACGAAGTAACAATGTTGAAAGCCATGGAAGGCCGCAGAGAATTATAGTCATCCGATCCCGCCCAACACTCAAAACCTCTTCCCCCGTCTCACAAAGAGCTGGACCTAGTTTCCCGCCGCAATAGGCGCCCAGCAGCATGACTCCCAGTACGCTTAGGACGCTCTAGCCAATCCTCCCATTTCGGTATAGAGTTTCATTCCCACGGTGGCTGTCCTCCCACCAAACCTATGGCAGCCCCGCTAGGGCTGACAGGAGGTGCGCTGATGCCGAGCTTGGCGCACTACATGACGCAGTACGATCACGAGCACGAATCCGGCTGGAATAAATTCCTGCATGGTGTCGGTATCCCGATGATTTTTGCCGGGATTATCCTTCTCATCCTCATGAAATGGGCTTGGGGAGCAGGATTTTTTGTGGGCGGATGGGTGTTCTTGTTCCTCGGCCACCGGATTGAAGGTAACCATCCGGCGTTTTTCCAGGGACCGATTTATTTGCTGGTTGGGCCGATCTGGGTCGCGAAGGAATTTTGGATGTTCCTGACGGGAACACACCGCAAGCCGGCCACGGATGGTACTCCGCAAAGTGGCTCGATGAAGTAGCCGCAGCGAGTTCACTCGCTGGCGCAAAAGCTGAAAAGTCTGAGGGACGGCGGCGGTCTGCATGAATGATTCAGGCGGCAATTTTGCCGACGAGAAGACTGAAATGGTGTCCGAAAGCGTTACCAGCGCGAACACGGAGTTGAGGAAGCGCCGCAGCACGCGCATCGTGCAGGCGGTCCCTCTGGTAGTTACAGGTGTCGATGCGCTCGGCCGTCCTTTCGTCGAACGAACTTCCTCGCTGATCATCAATTGCCACGGTTGTCGCTACCAGTCGAAACATTACGTGCTCAAAAACATGTGGGTGACCATGGAGATCCCTCACCCGGAATCAGGTCAGCCACCCCGCACCGTGCGCGGCCGCGTGGCCTGGATTCAACGACCGCGCACCGTTCGGCAGCTTTTTCAGGTGGCGCTTGAGCTGGAAGTTTCCGGTAATGTTTGGGGCATCGCCTTTCCACCGGAAGACTGGACCGCCTTCCCGGAGTTGACGCAGGTCGTAATGCGATTGGATGCGGCGCCAGAAGCTTCGCCGTTGCCGCCACCTCAGGCTGAGACCGAGACCACTCTGCATCTGGGCGAGCCCGAACTTCCGCCAGCGGCAGGGGCTGACAATCTGAGAGTGTTCCCCTCCCCCACGAGCACTACGGATGCCTCGCTACAGTTGGCGCGACAGGTTGCCCGGCTGATCGCCGATGCCAAGCAGCAAATTCAAGCGGCCACGAAGGAAGCAGCTTCCCATGCGGTCTCAGCGGAGCGGCGGCTCTCATTCGAACAATGGGAACAAAAGTTCGCAGCCGGCCGCGCGGAAATCGAGAACGAAACCACCCATGCCATTGAAAAGTTCCAGCACGAGGCCGATGAACATTCACGCACAGCCCATGCCGCGGCAGCCGAAGCGCTGCGCACAGAACTGCCACGCTGGCTGGCGCCGCAATTGGAACAACTCACTCGCGACCTGACCACCAGGCTCGCGGAAGAAGGCGCGGCCCAACGCAACGAGCACGCCCAGCAACTGGAAAGCATGACCGAAGCACTGCGGAAGGCCGCTCAACAGGGCGAGTACGCGGCAACTCGGCTGAAGACGCAAGCGGAGCAAACGCAAGCCCAAATTGTGGCGCAAACCGAGTCCGCAGCAAAAGCACTTGAGCAAGCAGCGCGGCAATACGAACAACAGGCGGCCGCCCAGGTCGAGTCGCTGCTCGCGGCGGCCAATGAGATTCAACAGCAGGTAACGGCGGCGCTCGCTTCCGCGCAATCTGCTTCGCAGGCGCAGCTTGCCAGCGAATTGGAAGCAGCGCAATCGCGATGGCGCGAGGCAATCGAGAGCACGCTCGCGGAAGCCCAGGATCGCGCCGCAGGTGGACTGAACCAGCACGCCCGTGGGTGGATGGCTCAGTTGCAGGATGAAATGGCGCGGCATGCCACGGCCGCGCGCGAATCGGCAACAAATGCCTCGGTGGAGGTCGGACAGCGAATGGTCGCACTGCGGGACTCGTTGCAGGAGCAGACGCAACGGCTGGAGTCCGTCCTGGCCCACGCCGCGGAGACCAGCCAGCGGCTCGAACAACATTCGGTGCAACTGGAAAACGTGCAGCAGCAGGCGCTGGCCGGATTCCAGTCGCAAATCGAAAATCAGTTGAGTCCGCACCGCGAAGAAATACAGCGCCGCTCCGAAGCAATGGCCGAAGAGATCAACGCAAAAATACGTGCAACCTTCGAGGAAGCCAGCCGACAGGCCGTCGCGCAATTTGACCGGCAAATCTCTGAGCTGGTGCAGCCTCACGTCACCCGCGCCGAAGAAGCGGTTCACCGGCTGGCGGGCGGGCGATCGCTGCTCGACGCGGCACTCACTCTGCAGCAGGACCGCATTCGCAATTCCGCCGACGATGCCTTCGCGGAATCGCTGGCCCGCTTCCGGGAAAATCTAGGTACCGTCGAGCTGATCCTGCAGGACGCTTCGCAAGCTATTACCGGACGCAACCTGACCGAACTGGAAGGAAAAGCCGGCGATTTGAAGCACCAGATCGTCGAAGAACTTCTCAAGTCGGCGGAATGGTACGAAAAGAAAGCGCAGACCCAGATTCAGAATCTGACGGAAAGAACTATCGAGCACGCCGGAAACCAGTTGCGAGAGAAAGCCGGTGAGCTTTCCAGCGTCTTCGCCAGCGAATTGGATCATGCCAGCCGCAGCTTTGTGGGTCATACGCATACTCAGATGGAAGAGGTGGTCCGGGATTCGTTCGAACGCGCGAGAGCGCTCTTCGCCGAAGCAGCGGACACCACCGCCGCGGCCTTCACGGACGAGGTTCAGCGCACCGGCCGCCAAGAGCTGGACGGATTCAACGAAGAGGTGCGCCGTTTCGCCGACGGGGCGCGCCTGCAACTGGACGCAGCGCGCATGGAGCTGGCACACAAAACGACCGCTGAACAGGAAGCTTTCCTCCGGCGCTTCCAGTCCTCCATGGGCGGAGCGCTCGAAGCTGGCGTTGCCGAAGCCCAGAAGAAAGTATCGGAAGGATTTGGGCCATTGCTGGAATCCTGGAAAGCCATGACCGTTGCCCACCAGCAAGAGATGCAGGGCATCTACGGTCACATGGGCGAACAAGCCGCCGAGCAATACAAGAGCCGCCTGGAAAACGTTTCGAATCAGTGGATGCTGGCGACGGTAGCGTCGCTGGACCACCAATCGCGCGAGATGGTTTCCGGAATTGCCGCCACCGCGGAAGAAAAACTTCGTGAAGCCTGCGCCCACGTATTCGAAGGCGTCGGTGAATCCCTCCGTGAACGCCTGCGCGAGATGGCGCAAAGTTTTACGCCCCCGGCGCAGCCTCCCGACCGCGCAAAAAGTGCCAACACGGGAAACTGATCCCTAAATTCCTTAAACCCAAGAACGGGTGCGGCACAGCAGAACTGTCCAACGCTCTTCCGCTCCCGATTCGCCTCTTCCCCGCCAGCCCGGTATAATCCTTAAGGTATAAACCCTGATGGCCAATCATGCTTACCTGCGCGTATGGACGCGCGATTTTTCTCTGGAAACCATGCTTGCTGAATTCGCGCGGTTCTTGACGACCGCCCCTCTTTCAGCGACGCAAAGTTCATTTACCGAACTGATCGTCCAGGCCGTGGACCCAACGGAGATTCCTGTCGCGGAGTGGGATTTGCGCCCTCTCAAATTAGGACCTGCGGAAGTCACCGCACTGGCCGTTCAGCACCTGAACGCCGACACGGCCTATTTCGCGAACGCCAAATGGGACTTGTGGAGCTTCGATATCGAAACCCTGAAGTGGCAGCACAAACCAGAACCTCTCATCCTCGCATGCCACGGCTTGGAGTATGACGAGGGTCTTGCGGCCACATCTGGACACTTCATGGCCGACCTGGGCTTCGAGCACTTTTTCACCGGGCATGGCGGGCTCCTCGCGCCCGGCGCGGCCTCCAATCCCTTCAATTCGTCGGATCATCCGATGGAGCATACTTTCCGCCAGTGGATGTCCGCGAGCGGCAATCTGAAGGAATATCACGCAAAGACGCGCGAGAACATCCAACAACTATTCCGCTGGGTGGAAGCGGTCGAGCAGGCCCTGCCAGTGGAACGCAGCGAACTTTGGTCCGAAGGAGAGGAGAACTTTGAGGCTAGGCTGGATGCAATCCTTGCCCAGCGCTAGTGCGTTCTAATCTTGGGCAAGCCCGCTTCGCGGAGTCCTTCCACGAACGGCGGCCAACAGCTAGAATTGCAGTAGCAGTCATTGGATGGGTCGGGTCCGGTTGCTTGGCAGATAATGGAATCCCCTGGACGCCGGAGAAAGCTGGGTAGCCTCGGCGGAACCTTAAGATAGCGCCCGTGGCGGCAGATTTTTGATGGTCAAAACTTCACAAAGCGACAGTGCGTGTGCTAACGAGGCGGGTACCGGCCCGTCTTTCCTGAAGGAGGGCCCCCGTCGCGTCGCGGCCCGCAGGTGGAAAATTCCCCTGAAATTTTCGCTGAGTGTTCTGTCCCTGGCCGTTTTTCTGGGTGGCTGCGGCTCGGAAACGCCTAAGCCTGCGTCGCAAGCGGAAACCAAGCCCCCCGTGCCCGAAGAGATTCAGTTGGCGGCGACTTCTTTGCTAGGCAGTGAATCGCAGGTGCTCGCTTTCGGAGATCTCGCGAAGAACGGTAAGCAGCAATTCCTTGTGGCCAATGTCGTGCCAAAGACCCCAACCAACAATCTGCCCGGCACCATCGTGACCCGCGTCGTCGTCGCGGAAAACAATGATGGCAAGTGGGAAGAAGTATTGCGCTGCGATGAGCATCTGAAGAATCAAAAGGGGTACCTCGGTATGACTCCCCTGTCACCCATCAGCGGCTGGCGCCTGCAGTACGAGCAGAGTGAAATGAAAGGTTTGGAACTCTATTTTACGCCGCTGAAGGGCGTCACCGATTCGCACGTCCTTCCGATCGGCGTGCGCTGGAATCCAGAGACCAAGCGCTACCAGTCCCTTGACCGCAACTACGAGCATTTTCTGCTGGAGTCCCCGTCTATTCAGGATGCGAGGTCAGTGCTGCGATGAGCACGGTCCCGCCAGCCGCTAATAGAGCGTCCCAGGAAGCGCCTCCCGACAAGGATCTGCGTGGCCTAATGCCCTACCTCCGCCGCTACCCCGGCGGCATCATCTTCGGCCTGCTCACCGTTGTGTTGATGAGCCTTGTCGGCATTGTTCTCCCGCTCGCCACTGGGGTAATGACGGATACGCTCGCCGGCAATGCGGTCCCCTTTGAACACTCCGCGCAGACCGCAAGTCCGCTGGTCATGGCTCTGAACCCGTCGAGGCTCAGCAGCTTCATTCCTTACTACGCGCCGAGCAGCCGCCACACCCTGGGCATCTATTGCTTGATCGTCGTTGTCTGCGTCGCCATCAAGGGCCTTCTTTCCTTCTCTGCACGCTGGACGCTCATCGGCGTGTCTCGCGACATCGAATTCGACATTCGCAACGATCTCCTCAAACGCCTTTTGATTCTTGAACCCGAATTCTACGTGCGCAATCGCACCGGAGAACTGATGTCTCGCGCCACCAACGACCTCAACGCCGTCCGCATGGTCCTCGGCCCCGGCATCATGTACAGCGCCACGACCATCAGCACCATGATCTTGGCAATTTTGGTGATGGCTACGCTGTCGCCTTCCCTGACTCTCTGGGTTTTGCTTCCCGCGCCGGTGGTGGCCGTTGCGGTGTGGTTCTTCGGCAAAACCATTCATGACCTTTACGAGAAAATCCAGGCCGCGCTCGCCACTCTCACCGCCCGCGTCCAGGAAAATCTTGCCGGCGTGCGCGTCGTCCGCGCCTACGCCCAGGAAGAAGCGGAAATCCGCGGCTTCGACGAGCCCAACCGCGACTATGTCTCCCGCAACATCAAACTCATTCGCACCTGGAGCATGTTTATGCCCTCGCTTCAGGCGCTCATTGGCACCACCTTCTTGATCGTTCTATGGCAGGGCGGCCATCAGCTTTTCCGCGGACAGATCTCCCTCGGCGCCCTCATCGCCTTTAACGGTTACCTCACGTTGCTCGTCTGGCCCATGATCGCCCTTGGTTGGGTCACAAATATCTTTCAACGTGGCGCCGCTTCCATGGGCCGCCTGAATTACATCCTCACCGCCAAGCCGAATATCGACGACCGCTTCGCGAAAGTTCCTGAAGGCACCAAGCCTCGCGGCGAAATCGAATTCCGCCATCTCACTTTCACTTATCCAACGACTCTTTCCGGAGCCGGTTCGAACGGCGCCTCCAAATCCAACGGCAGCGGCCCTCATCCCGTGCTTCGCAATATCGACTTGAAAGTTCCCGCTGGCTCCACGCTCGCTATCGTCGGCCCCACGGGTTGCGGCAAAACCACTCTCGCCGCTCTCATCGCGCGTCTTTGGGAAGCCCCCGATGACTCTGTTCTCATCGATGGCCGTCCGATTCGTGAATGGCCTCTCACCACTTTGCGCCAGTCCATCGGCTTCGTTCCGCAGGACACCTACTTATTCGGCGAAACCGTCGGCGGCAACATCGCCTTCGGCCTGCCCGAATACAACGAGCAGCGCGTTCGCGAAGCCGCCGAAATCGCCAGCCTCCATGGTGACGTCCAGGACTTCGGCAAATCCTACGAGACCATGGTCGGCGAGCGCGGCATCACTCTCTCCGGCGGACAAAAGCAGCGCGCCGCCATCGCCCGCGCCGTCGTCCGCGACCCGCGCATCCTGATCCTCGACGATTCCCTTTCCGCCGTGGACACCCAAACCGAAGAGCGCATCCTTGGCGGCTTGCGCGGAATCATGGAAGGCCGCACCACGATTCTCATCTCGCACCGTACCTCCACCGTCCGCGACGCCGACCAAATCGTTGTGTTAATTGACGGCACCATCGCCGAGCGCGGTTCGCATGACGAGCTGCTCGCTCGCGGCGGCTATTACGCGGATTTGTATCAGAAGCAACTACTGGAAGAAGAGCTAGAACGAGCATGAGCAACATGCACGAAGAAGAAGCCCTCGGCAAAGCGTACGATTCGCGCTTGATGCGCCGGCTTCTTCAATACATGAAGCCCTACAAATGGCGCGTGGCGCTCGCTCTCGTCATGGTGGCCGTTGTGACGCCTCTTGAGCTTGCCCCGCCGGCGATTTTTCAAAAAGCCATCGATAACTATTTTGTCCCAGCTGCGAAACACGCTATTCCAGAAGGTGCCGCATGGTCGGGCATCCTCTGGTTAAGCGTGATTTTTCTGGGAGTGCTCGTTTTCGACTTTCTCGCGCAATACATCCAGATTCGCATCATGCAGCGCGTCGGCCAGCAAACCATGTACGACATGCGCGGCGAAATATTTCGCCACATGCAGCGTTTGCCGATGAGTTACTTCGACCGTAATCCCGTCGGCCGCCTCGTCACTCGCGTTACCACCGACGTCGATGCCCTCAACGATCTCTTCGCCGCCGGCGTCGTTACCATGATCAACGACTTCTTTCTCCTCGTGGTCATGGCCGGCTGGCTCTTCAGGATCGACAAACGTCTTGCTCTCGACACTCTTGCTGTTTTGCCGGGAATTTTGATCGTCACGATGATCTTCCGTAAATTCGTGCGTGACGCAAACCGCCGGATTCGTACGGCCATCGCCCGCATTAACGCCTTTCTCCAGGAATACATCTCGGGAATGAGCGTTGTGCAGCTTTTCAACCGCGAACGTAAGGCCGTCGAGGAATTTGAAAAACGCAATCGCGACAATATGCTCGCGTGGCGCGATGCCATTCTCGCTTACGCCCTCTTTTATCCGGCGGTCGAATTTCTCAGTTTCGCCACAATTGCCCTTATCTTTTGGTCCGGCGGAAATCGCATCCTTCACAGTGGGCTTAGCCTCGGTGTTCTCACGGCGTTCACCATGTATGCGCAGCGCTTTTTCCGGCCGATTCAAGATCTCAGCGAGAAATTCAACATCCTCCAGTCCGCCATGGCCGCCTCCGAACGTATCTTCAAACTCCTCGACGAACCCGTCCTCGTCGAATCGGATCCTAATGCCATTCCGCTCGACCATCCCCGCGGCGAAATCGAATTCCGCAACGTCTGGTTCAGCTACAAAAACGTTCCCGAACCCGCCGACGAAGATTGGGTCCTCCGCGATGTCTCTTTCCGCGTCGAACCCGGCCAGACCTTCGCCATCGTCGGTCACACCGGCGCAGGCAAAACGACTCTGATCTCTCTTCTGCTGCGCTTCTACGACGTTCAGCGCGGGCAAATCCTCCTGGACGGCAAAGACATCCGCCTCATCGAGCTGCAGGATTTGCGCCGCCAATTCGGCATCGTCCTCCAGGATCCCTTTCTTTTCACCGGCACCATCGAAACCAATATCCGCCTCGGCACTCCCGGCATCGATCGCTCCACTGTCGAACATGCCGTCGACGAAATCGGCCTCGGCGAATTCATTCGTTCCCTGCCCGAGGGTGTGGGCAGCAGCGTCAACGAGCGCGGCTCCACGCTTTCCGTCGGCCAGCGCCAGCTCATCAATTTTGCCCGCGCGTTGGCCCATAATCCGCGCTTCCTCATCCTCGACGAAGCCACTTCCAGCGTCGACACCAAAACTGAACTCCTGATCCGCGAGGCCCTCGGCCGCTTGCTTTCCGGGCGCACCGCTCTCGTCATCGCCCATCGTCTCAGCACCATCCAGCACGCGGACCGCATCCTCGTGTTTCACAAAGGGCGCTTGCGCGAGCAGGGCGCGCACCAGGAGCTTCTCGCCCAGCGCGGAATTTACTATCGTCTTTATCAGTTGCAGTACAAGGAGCAGGAGCTGCACCTTCCGATCGACTCCAGCCGCTCGGCCGAACCTTCCGTGCTTCCGGCCAGCGACTGATTCCTGCTCAATCGAATCATGCCACCCATACCGCTCCTTCTTTCCGCCGGCGAAGCTTCCGGAGACATGTATGCCGCCCGCCTCGCGACCGCGCTGAAGCAGCGCGTCGACGTCGCGATTTTCGGCATGGGCGGGCCGCGGATGCGCGCCGCTGGCGTCGAGATCATCACCGACTATTCGGAAGTTTCCGTCGTCGGCATTACCGAAGTGCTCAAGCGCTTGCCATCGCTGTTCCGCGCGATGCGGCGGCTCGTTGACGAAGCTGAGCGCCGCCGCCCGCCGCTCGCGATTTTGACGGACTTCCCCGGTTTTCATCTGCGTCTCGCACGCAAGCTTCGCCCCAAGGGCATTCGAAACGTCTATTACATTTGCCCGCAATTCTGGGCCTGGCGCCCCTGGCGCGTAAATCTGGTGCGCCGCCGTTTCGCCCAGGCGCTGTGCATCTTCCCATTTGAAGAAAAGTTCTACGCCGATGCTGGTGTCCCCGTGAAATTCATCGGCCACCCACTCGTTGGAAATGTGAATGCTACGCTCACCCGGGAATTATTTTGTCGCAAATACGGTCTAGAACAAGGGAGCACCATCATCACCATCCTGCCGGGCAGCCGTCGGGGTGAGATTGCCCACCATGTTCCGGTCCTCGTGGAAGCTCTCGCGGAAATCCGCAAGAAGCTTCCGGTGCCGCCTCAAATTGTCGTCGCCGTGGCGCCCGGACTGGATGTCGCACGACTGGAAGGGAGATTCCCTTCCGACTGGCAAGTGCGCTTTCTCAAGGATGAAACGTACAACGCCATCGCGGCAGCGGACTTGGCCATCGTCTCCAGCGGCACGGCCACCGTGGAAACAGCCTTGCTCGGCAAACCAATGATCGTCGTCTACCGGCTTTCTCCGCTGACCGCTCGCCTCGCCAGGCCGCTAGTGCGGACCAAATTTTTCAGCATGGTTAATCTGATCGCCGGTCGTGAAGTCGTCCCAGAACTCATCCAGCACAACTTCACCCCCCAGCGCGTCGCCGCCGAAGCGGAAAAGCTGCTCTCTCCCTCGGAAGAAAGCAAAATTCGAGTAAAAGAGATGGCTCGCGGGTTGGAAGAAGTGCGGCGGCTCCTGGGCCCTCCAGGAGCGGTCGAACGCGCCGCGGATGAGATAGCCCGGCTTTTGACCGTTGCCCCAAGCAACGCAAACTGATGGGTTTGGTATCCTATAGATGTACATTGGTGCAGAATTGAAGACATTTGAAAGGGGTCCGATGGCCCTTCGTTCGAGAGTTCCTGCTACATTTTTCTTCATTGCGCTGCTCTGCCTGTTTTGTTCTGCCGCGCCGCTGCAAGCCCAGGCTCCCCGCCCCGCCACTTTCCTCGCCGAACATTACGACGTCTCCGCCACGCTCGACTCCATCGGCCAATCCCTTTCCGCCGTCGCCAAGATCGACTTCAAGGCCATCGAAGCCTCCAGCAGCGTCCGCGTCGAGCTGCACCCCAACTTGATCGTCAAAGAAGTAAAAGGAACCGACGGCAAGCCGCTTCCCTTCGAACGCGACGACCGCAACCGCCTCCTCCTTGTCGTCCAGTTGCCCACGCCAGTCGCCACCGACGGTCATCTCACCCTTACCTTTACCTATTCCGGTCTGCTCATCAACGAGGAGAATAGTCCCGTACCCGGTGTCTCCGCCGCTCTGATCAACAAAGACGGCGCTTTTCTGCTGCTCCCCGCCAGGTGGTTTCCGCTCACAAATTTTCCTTCCAACCGCTACACCGCCACTTTCCGCCTCAACGTTCCTGATATCTTCGCCGTCGCCGGAACCGGCAAAGCTTCCGCTCCGTCTCCCATGCCCGGCAGAAACGCCGTCGAAGGCGGCCGCCTCCTCTACACCTTCGAGTGCAAAAATCTCGCCCCGCATGGCACCTTCGTAGTCGGCAATCTACAGCTCAATCCCAAGCAAGCCGAGGGAATCAGCGTCGCCGTCTATGCCCCGCGAGCCGCTTCCGCCAATGCGCAGAATTTCGCCGAGAGTGTGGCGCGCTCCGCGATCATCTTTTCAGACATGTTCGGCCCCATCCCGGATCCCACGTTCACCGTGATCCAGATTCCCGATGGCACCTTCCGCGATTACGCCGCCCCGGGTGTTTTGCTCCTCAGCCAGCGCATCTGGGACCCCCGGGCCAGCGACCGAACGATTGCCCGCCTCGTGGCCTCGCAATGGTGGGGAATTCAGGTTCTGCCCGCAACGTCGGGCGACGTCTGGATCAGCGATGGCCTGGCGCGCTATTCCGAAGCCCTCTACGCCGAGCAAAACGCCGGCAAGGAAGCCGGCCTCCGGGCCGTGGACGAATTCGCAGTTGGCGCCCTGATGTATGAGGATGCCGCCCCGATCGCACAAGCCGCGCGCCTCGTTCCATTCTCCCCCGATTACCGTTCGGTCGTGATGAACAAAGGCGCGATGCTCTTTCACATGTTGCGCGCGCAAATGGGCGACGCTGCCTTCAAAGCCGCCCTGCACGATTTCTACTTTCAATTTGCCGAACGCAGCGCCCGCATCGAGGATTTTGAAAACATCGCCATACGTCGCGCGCAGGCTGCCGCCGCCGCTGCGAAGCCGCCACAAGAGCCGCCGGACCTGC
>JBGPIX010000117.1:0-14294 GCA_041485085.1 Candidatus Acidiferrum sp. | reverse complement strand
CCCCGCCGACGGCTACTACCGCATCCTTGGCCGCGTGGATGACGTCATCAACGTCGCCGGCCACCGCCTGGGCACCAAGGAAGTCGAATCCGCCTGCCTCACGATCGGCGAAATCGCCGAGGCCGCCGTCGTTCCCGAAGTCGATGAAGTCAAGGGCCGTGTCCCGGTCGTCTACATCTCACTAAAGCCCGGCGTTCCGTCCACAAAAGCGATTCAGGACAAAGTCAAATCCGTCATCGAAACCATGATCGGCAAGATCGCCCGGCCCAAAACCATCCACATCGTTCCGGACATGCCCAAGACGCGCTCCGGCAAGATCATGCGCCGTGTCCTCGCCGCCATTTCCAATCACATGGACACCGGCGACATCACCACACTCGCCAACCCAGATATCGTCGAGCAGATTCGCGAACTAGTCCAGGGCCGCGCCGCCTTGCCGCTACAGGAAGGTCCCGAAGACATCAAGCGCTTCGGCGAAGAGGTCTAAGCACTTTCCGCCTTTGCCCTTGTAGTGGCGGGTCTTTAGACCCGTTCTTTCGGATTTTTGTGGCCGGCATCCCCCGCAGTTGTTTTGAACCGGCGAGTCCACCCGCCATTTTTCTTTTTCTGCCATCCCGCTTGCCCTGAGCAAAGCCAAAGCGAGCGCCGTAGACGCGGCACATCCCCAGCGTAGCACAGACGAAAAGGACCATAACGATTTTGGGCGCCGTCGATAGGAGCGAAAGACGCCCATATTTCTTCACCTCGCCATAAATTACAATAGTGGTATCCTCTCACCGTGGATTGCGCTCAAGAAGAACTTCAGAGGGAATTCAGTGCCCCACCCGCCTAGTGACTCGCAAGGAGTGAATAAATGCCGACACAGGAAGAACTAAAAGGGATGGCTGACCATGTGATTTACGAAATAGACCAATTCCGACACGCGACAAATAAGGTAAGTGAGCTACAAACGAAACGTCAGAAGAACGAAGCGATTTTAAAGGATGAATGGAATATAGCTCTTGAATCGATGTTGCCCACTTCCGCATCCTCCGGGACTTCTTTCAGGAAAAACCAAAGCAGAAACTAAATGAAAACAATGAAAAGGAGGATGTAACCGTTGGTGACTACTGCAGCCCGTGGACTCCGACGAAAGCACAAGTCTTCTCTACCACTAAGGATGACATCGACAAAAGATTAGCGCATCTAACTATACGTCGGCTGACTGACAAGGACTGGAACGAACTAAACGAGATGCGCAAAGCCATCGAGGCTTCAATTTTAGAATTTAAGAGAATGCTTCCGCCAAGTTTCAAGGAGTGTTTCAGGTCTTTGTGCGAAGCCGACCCGCAACCACAACTCAACTCAAGTGGCAACAGCACGATGAGTGAAAGTCAGCCACTCAAACTCTTCCTCGACCCCAATGACCTCAGTTGAAACACTTCTGCAGAGAGGGCGAACGTGGCAATGAAGGCGTATTTTTTCAAGCAAGTTCCTAGAAATAAAGAACAGCCGCTACTGGCGAAGTCACAGAACGATGAATGTCGGATTTACGAACTGTCCGAACCAATCGAATACGCCCCCGGGAAAGAAACGGATTTCGTGCTGGTGGCGGCTATGAACGGAGTGATCACCGGACCGGAAACTCACATCTACGCAGCACGATTTGATGGCTCAATTCTTGATTGGGCAGAGAGGCCTGGATCGTTTCAGGGTGGAATGGACTGTGAGGAGGCCATCCGGCGTGCTGGCTGGCAACTCGTGCATGAGACGGTTGGCCAGCGCAAACGCAGAAGAGTAATGTTTGTGGCTCGTATTGCCACCGCGATCGCTATAATCGCTCTGCTGTTAACCGGCGGCGTGGCTGTCCTTATTCATTTTCTAAAACGTTAGTTGGCCGGGTGCCGCACCCTTCGATTCTGAGGGTGCGGGGTTTGACTTTGCTTTTTTCTTGCTTGCCGCGCGTCTGCGGGAACCGGCTATCCCGGGCCCGTCTCGCGAATCTGCGTGAACTGCCACCCGAATCGTCCCTTGATGCAGAGATTTCCCTGCGTGACGGAGTGGTCGAGCGGCGACGACACTTTCACAATTTGCCCCTCTTGCGCGTGAACCGTCAATTCGCAGCCGACGCCGCAATACGGACAGATTGTCTCCGTGCGCGTCTGCTGCGCTTCGTTCCAGGTGCCTGCCGTCCGCATGTCGTGCTCGGTCTTGAACATCAGCGCGCCCGTGGGGCACACGCCGATGCAATTTCCGCAATACACGCACGCGGATTCCGGCAGCGGGATATCGAACTCCGTGGAAATATGTGCGGAAAACCCGCGCCCCGAGACGCCGATCGCAAACGTGTTCTGCGCATCCACGCCGCACGCCTCCACGCACTTGTAGCAAAGGATGCACTTCGAGTAGTCGCGCATGTACAGGTCGTTGTCGATCTTCGCCGGCTGCGCCATGGTCTCGGCTCGCGCGCCGAATCGTTCCGGCCGCGCGCCGTAGCGCTTCATGTACGCTTGCATTGTCGGCGCAGTCGACACGTCCACCGCCGATGCCAGGAACTCCAGCACTAGCCGGCGGCTTAGTCGCACGCGTTCGGACTCCGTCTGAACGATCATGCCCGCTTCGGCCTTCCGCGAGCATGCCGGAACGAGTGTGCGCGAACCTTCCAGTTCCACGACGCAGATGCGGCAGGCGTTCACTGGCGTAAGCGTCTCGAGAAAGCAAAGCGTCGGCGTCTCGATGCCCAGTTTCCGAGTCGCTTCCAGAATCGTCGCGCCTTCCGGAACCACCACACGTTTTCCGTCGATCGTGATTTCAATTTCCGGGCGCACAACCTTCGCGGGAACCTGCGGGATGGGGGCCCGCGGCACGGGCATCAGCAGAGTTGGTGCTTGGGCCTGCTCGCTCATGAAAATAGGCTCCATCGGTTCAACGCGGAAAGAATCGCGCCGGAGGCCGTTTGCCCCAAGCCGCAAATCGAGGCATCGCGCATCGCCTGGGCCATTTCCTGCAAAGTCTTGCTCTCTTCGGCGACCGACCCGATCGTCTCGCGCCGCACCAGCCGCTGCAGCGCTTCTTCCTGGCGAAGGGTGCCGACGCGGCACGGCACGCACTGCCCGCAAGTCTCGCTCCGAAAAAATGCCGCAATGCGCAGAAGAATCTGCTTCATATCGATGGAATCGTCGAACAGCATCACGACTCCCGAGCCCAGCGTCGCGCCGATCGCGCGCGTTCCTTCAAACGTTAGCGGGGTGTCCAATTCCGCCGGCGAAACAAAACTCCCCGCCGCGCCGCCGAGCAGTACCGCCTGCAGGCGTCCGGTTCCACCAAAGCCTCCCGCCATCTCAATCACCTGCCGAAGCGTCGGCCCATACGGCGTTTCGTAAACACCGGGCCGCACCACGTGTCCCGAGACGCAAAACAAGCGATACCCGGAAGAATTTCCCGTGCCAATGCGCGCATAGGCCGCCCCACCGCCCAAAATAATCTCCGGTATATTGACCAGCGTCTCCACGTTGTTCACCACGGTAGGCTGGCGGAACAATCCACTCTGCGTCGGAAACGGCGGCTTGTTGCGCGGCTCGCCCCGGTAACCTTCGATCGAATTGAACAACGCCGTCTCTTCCCCGCAAATATACGCTCCCGCGCCGCGCCGAACTTCGATTTCGAATCGAAGCCCGCTGCCGAGAATATCGTCTCCCAACAACTTCTGCGCGCGCGCGATTCGAATCGCGTGACTCAGCCGCTCCGCCGCCAGCGGGTACTCACCGCGAACATAGATGAAGCCCTTTTGTGCGCCCACCGCGAAAGCAGCGATGGTCATCCCTTCGAGCACCGCAAACGGATCGCCCTCCATCACGATGCGATCTTTAAACGTCCCGGGCTCCGATTCATCCGCGTTGCAAATCACGTAATGCGCACGGCCCAGATGGCGCTGCAAGTGCACCGCTTCCCATTTTTTCCCAGTGGGAAACGCCGCGCCGCCTCGCCCCACCAGTTTCGAATCGATGACTTCGCGAATGACGCGCTCGGCTCCCCATTCGATCGCGCGCCGCAAGGCTTCGTATCCGCCCGTGCGCCGATACTCTTCCACACTTGTCGCGTCGATCTGCCCGACGCGCCTCAAAAGTCGCAGTTGCGCTTGCCCCGCCTGCGGCACGGAGATGTTCGTATTCAGAGTGTCGGCTTGAACAGGAAGGTTGAGGTTCGCGGCATCTTGCACAGTGGAAGAAATGCTTGCCGCTGTGGCCGGCGCCAAGACCCGCTCGCGGGGATCCTTTCCCGCCGCGGTGATCAACGCCGCTGGCGCGCGCTCGCAAAGCCCCAGGCACGCGCTGCGCTGCCAACTCGCTCGTCCACCGGCACAAGGCGCTCCCGCCGGGCCCAGCTTCTTCTCCAGCTCCGCGCACAGCGCCCTCGCGCCCCGAGTCATGCAAGCAAGGTCGTCGCACACGTGCGCGGTTATAGGAGGCCGCGGCGACAGCGAAAACATCCCGTAAAATGAAGCGACACCGTGCGTTTCCGCTGGCGCAACGTTCAATCGCAACGACGCATAATTCAGCGCGCCGTGACTGATCCACCCAACGCGCTCTTGAATCGCATGCAATATAGGAAGAAGCAGATGCCGCTGAGCGTGCTGCGCTTCACCGCCAAATGCCGCGCGCCCATCGCGCTCGATCTGCCGCGCTCCGCCGTCCCAACCGGACTTCGGTTCGCCAAGTACCGCGTCAATGGCGGCTTTTTCCTCAAAAGTTGGTTTCGCGTTGGTGAGGTGCAGATCCACTCAGTTGTCCAGGTATTTCTCGATGCGAATCGCCGTAGCCTTGAATTCCGACGTTCCGGATTTGGGATCCACGGCGTCAATCGTCAAATCGTTGGTCGCCACTTGCTCGTGAAAATGCACGGAAAGAAACGCCAGTCCCGGCCGCAACCCCGGATCGAAGCGCACCGGCGCGATCACCGATCCGCGCCGCGAACTCACGCGCACTTTTTCGCCCTCGCCGATTTTGTATCGCTCGCCGTCTTCCGGCGAGAGATCGATTGTCGCGGCTCGGCGCAACGGGGACGGAAATCGTTCGCTTTGCGCCCCGGTGTTGTAGGAATCCAGATGACGCCCGGTCGTGAGCCGGATGGGATATTGTTCGGTCAGCTGATCGACCGGCGGCTCGAACTCCACCGCATGAAACGGCGCGCGCGGGCCGATCAACGGCTCTTGCCACAGCCGGCTGTGCAAGTACATTTCACCGGGATGCGCTTCGTCATAGCACGGCCATTGGATTCCGCCAAGTTCTTCTAATCTCTGGTAACTCATGCCCGCATGCATCGGGCTCAACTGTCGCAACTCGTTCCATATCTTTTCGGCGTTCGGTTTGCCCCAGTCATGTCCAAATCGGCGCGCGAGTTGAAAAATGATTTCCATATCGTCCAGCACGCCGTCGGGCAGTGGCACTGCCGCGCGCACGCGTTGCACGCGCCTTTCGCTGCTTGTGACCGTTCCTTCGGTCTCGCACCATCCCGCCGACCCCGGCAGAATCACATCCGCCATCTCCGCCGTCTTGGTATAAAAAAGATCCTGCACGACCATGAATTTCAACCCGCCAAGCAGCTTCACCGCGCGGTGCCGGTCCGCCTCCGAATCCACGGGGTTTTCTCCCAACACATACAGCGTGGTCAATTCCCCGCGCTCCATGGCCTCGAACATCGCGCTTAGATTCCAACCGCGCTTGGGTTCAATCTTCGCGCCCCAAGCGCGTTCGAATTTTGCGCGCAACTCCGCATTCTCGACATGTTGGAACCCAGTCAAGCGGTCCGGTAGCGCCCCCATGTCCCCGCCGCCTTGCACGTTGTTCTGTCCACGCAGCGGATTAATGCCGCTGCCGTAGCGCCCGACGTGTCCGGTGAGCAGGCCAAGATTGATCAGCGCTACGACGTTGTCCACGGCGTTGTGATGTTCCGTGATCCCCAGCGTCCAGCAAATCTGCGCGCTCTTGGCCTTTGCATAAGCGTGGGCCGTTCGCTGGATCACCTCCGCCGGAACACCGGTCTCGTGCTGCGCCCGCTCCAGCGTATATTTCTCCACGCACGCCCGGTAAGCATCGAATCCGCTCGTCGCATGCTGGATAAACTTCTTGTTCGCCAGACCTGCCGCGATAATTTCGCGTCCCATCGCGTTGGCCAGGGAAATATCGCTGCCCACATCGAGCCCTAGCCAAACATCCGCCCATTGCGCGGAACTTGTCCGTCGCGGATCCACCACATGCAGCTTCGCGCCGTTGCGAACGCCCTTCAGCACGTGATGAAAAAAGATTGGGTGCGTATCCCGCGCGTTCGAACCCCATAGCAGGATCACCTCGCACTGTTCAATTTCACGGTACGAACTCGTCCCGCCTCCCGCCCCGAAAACCGCCGCCAGACCGGCGACGCTCGGAGCGTGTCAAGTACGGTTGCAACTGTCGATGTTGTTCGTGCCGATCACCGAGCGCACGAATTTCTGCGCCGCGTAGTTCAACTCATTTGTGGTCTTCGAGCAACTAAACATGCCGAACGTGCGTGGTCCGTGCTTTTCAATCTCCCCGCGAAACCCTGCGGCCACCCGGTCCAGCGCCTCGTCCCAACTCGCCGCTCGATGCTTCCCATTCTCACGGATCAACGGTGTCGTCAGCCGTTCCTTCATTCCGTTGCTCATTGCTCACCTCTCGTTTACCTGCCAGCCTCCAACTTCACGGAGCGTTTCCTGTCGCCACTTCCGTTTCTCTATTGTGCGCTACGCCGCAAGCCATTTCCCACTGCCCTCTCGTACCCATATAGTACCTTTTTTGTCCGCGACGGAAGCAAACTCCGCTATTCGATGCCAATCGGCCAGAATCCCGAAGTTGAACTCTGGGTTACGGAGCTTGCCAGCGAAAAAATCGAGCCCACGCTTACCATAATTTACTGCTAAGTCACTAATCCCTTCGTGGAATTACGCAGTCTCAAGCGATGAAAAGCAGATTGTGTTTGCGAAGAAGCGTCAGAATGGCATTTCGCATTTGTGGCTCGCGTAAACGGATCGTCGGTCGCCACCGCGCCGGTTGCCATCCGCGAGGTGCTGCACCGCAAGACGCCGCGTCGCCACCTACTGCGAAGCCCCGCAGCGTACTTGCACTTCCGCCGCCAGATCGGCATCCATCAATGCCGCGCGGCCGTGCTGAGCGGAGCAAATCTGCAATGCGGTAATTCCGGAAGCGCCGCGCAAATCCGCGCCCGCCAAATTTGCGCCATCCAGTTCCGCTCCGCGTAAAATCGCGCCGCCCGTGAAATTGGCGCCTCGCAAGTCCGCTTTTTTCAAATCAGCGTCGAGCAAAATCGTGCCTTTGAGAATTGCTCCGGTAAGGTTTGCTTCCGCGAGCCGGGCGGAAGACAAATCCGCCTGCTCCAGATTTGCAAACGAGAGCACAGAATGCTCCAGTTTCGAATCGCGCATGTCCGACCGCGAAAGGTCCGTCCGTAAAAGTTGAGCATTCCGCAAATTGACAGCGTAAAGCGAAGCTCCGGAAATTTTCGCGTTCGAAAGCACGGCATTCTCAAAAGTTCCGTAAGAGAGATCCACGAAACGCATGTCTGCCGCGGAAAAATTGGCGCCGGTGGCATTGGCGGAGACCAAAACCGCATGCGCCGCCTGGGCGCGATCCAAAATTGCCGACCTCAACAAAGCTTCTCGCAAATTACTTCCTCGCAGGTCAGCTTCGGAAAGGTAGGCTCCCTCCAAATTTGCTCGCCAGAGTTTGGCATTGATCAGAAAAGCGCGGTAGCCGCGCGCAAATCGCAAATTCATCTGATTCAACCGCGCGCCCGCAATTCCTTCCACGGTTTCTTCAGTCCACGCTTCACCTTGCGGCGGAGGAGTCGACAGCGCCGCTTCCGTCACGTCCGCGTACGGCCGGTAGCCCACGGATTGAAAAACCATCGACGCCCAGCGTTTCACATCCGCGGGTGATTCATCCGCCGACGTGCTGCGATCAAAAGGCAATCCTCGGTTCACGCCGAGTGAGAAAAGAAAAAGGATGCACCCAGTCGCCAGCGCTGCGCGTGTAGTCCCCAGGATCATTCGAATGATATTCTTCGACTTTGGCAGTCGGATATCGCCCGGCCGCAACACTCGCGACACGACAAAGGGAACGCAGGTCGCTGTCGCCACTGAAAGGGTTATCAGCAATACGTGCAGAAGCGTTCCGCGAAAATCCTGCCGCGGTAGATAGCGCAACCAGAAGAACAGCATTGTTGCCGGCACAATCCAGTAGGCCAGCGCCGTCGAAAGCACCGTTTCGAACGCGGTCATCGCCGATTTTGTATCGCCCTGCCACCGAAAGTGCCGGCGCACCAGTCCCATCAGGTACCACGGACCGTCTTTTTCCAGCGTTTGTCCGTCTGGAAAAACGGCGGGAAGCGCGGCCATGCTTCCCCACAACCTCAATAATAGGAAATGAAATCGCAGGGAAAGCACCAGAAGAACGAGCGGCCCACCGAGATAAAGCCCGGTCATCGGCAGCACATTGCCCAGTCGCGCGAAAGGCACCGCGGAGGTATTGAGCAGCAACCGCACATCGGTCGTGAAGGCGATCAGCACGCAGCAAAGGAGGCTCGCTCCCACCGTGAGGAAGTAAAACCATCGCGCGACTTTCGTCGCGTCGCCAATCGCTTTCGAACTATCGACTGCGGAAATCGATTCGGGCAGCACCGCATCGAAAAGATTTGTTCCGCCCAGCCGGCCGAACCACAGTCCTTCCGCGCCATAAAGGTTGGCGCCCATCAAATTGGCACCTCTTAATTCCGTGCCCAATAAATTGGCGTTCTGGAGATTCGAACGCACGAGGCTGGCGCCCCTTAAATTGGCCATCGATAAATCCGCGCCCGCCAAATTCATTCGATGGAGGTGAGCTCCCTGCAAATTGACTCCGGTGAGATCGGCTTTTGCCAAATTCATTCCACACAAATCGGCCTTTACGCCCGATTCGCCGCCGGATTCCACCCAGATTTTGTGCTGATCCAGGATTTCGGCCAGTTCCAGGAGCGAGACTGCGTCAGCGTCTTCGCCGGGAGGCTCTACTGCGGCGGAATTGTCCGCAGCGATTTCCGTCTTTAGTTCTTCGATTTCTTTAATGGCGTTCAGTTCCAGGCCCATTCGAACGTTTTCCCCCGACTCTCTCTGCCCGCTCTGGGACATTCGCGCTTACCCCAGCTCTTCAAACTACGGCGCCATTTCGCTGCTTAGCGAATGGGATCTCTTGGTATTCGAATTCCTCCCGGCGCTGCGAAGGTTCCCCCGCTCCGGGTCAGATTTCCGCTGGGCAGCTCCCATCCTCTCTCACCAGCCCTGTGAAAATCGCCTGCCCACAAGTACAGGCGGCGCACAGGTAACGGGGGAATGACAAGACGAGGTAGAGACGTAAGGAAGTAGCGAGGTAAGGAGGTAAGGAAAAGGTGCACTTCCAGCCGCGGCAAACGTTCAGTTCGGCTATCCTGTAGGAGCAAGCTCGGAAGGGCTTGGCTGGTCGAAATCTTTGAGGTAGCGGGAACGTATTAGTACCAGAGCTTTCGAACGTTTGCATTCGAACGGCAGTGCCTGTCTCCCGCTTGCAGATTCATCCGATCACCCGAGGTGCCAACTTGGCCGCGGATTCACTCGTCATCTCGCAACCCAATTTGCCTGAGCGCAGGCCCGCGGTCGCGGCCGCCTGGCATACCGTGCTTCTGCTTACAGTCCTTACAGCCTGGAGCACCTGGGGCTATTTCGGGGCCGCGCGGATGCGGGTGGCGGGCAATCCGCATCGCGCCGCGATGTATGTGATTACGATGGCGTGGGAATGGGCTCTGGTGGCGTATATCGCCTGGGGCGTGCGGCGGCGGGGCTCGACAATGGACGAATTGATCGGCGGAAAATGGAATAGCGCCAAAGCTTTTTTCCTGGATATCGTGGTGGCTGCCGGCTTCTGGGTCACGGCGCTGGTGATTTTGTTTTGCGCCGCGATCGCGCTGCACACGCCGAGAGGCGGCGAGGCGATTCGCTTCATGCTGCCGCAAACGAGCGTGGAAATCTTACTGTGGATTCTGACATCGGTGACAGCGGGAATTTGTGAAGAGACCATCTTTCGCGGGTATTTCCAGAAACAATTCATTGCGTGGACAGGCAACGTCGCGGGAGGCGTGCTGCTTTCAGCGGCGGTGTTTGGCGCGGGGCATATTTACCAAGGGGCGAGGTCCGCGATGGTCATCGCGATTTATGGCCTGCTCTTCGGGATTCTTGCAGAGACGCGGAAGAGCTTGCGGCCGGGCATGATGACGCATGCATGGCATGACGGATTTGCGGGACTGGCCGGAAGGCTGTTGCTGAAACACTTGAAGTAGTTGAGAAAACTGAAACTGGAAAATGGAAATTGGAAAAGGGGCAAGAGAGAAGCTCCGCCGCAGGGGTTAGCGGTCGACAGATGAAAGATGAAAAGTAAAGGCGCAAATCTTGTCGACAAATACTAGAAAACGTCCCGTCTGTCCCCCCGGCGCCGTCCCCCCGGCGCCGTCCCCCCGGCGCCCCCGGCGCGTCCCCCCGGCGCTCCCCGGCGCTCGCAACAAGCGTCGCGCCAACCGTGAATTCCGCATCCCTGTCGCCGTCTCCTGATGGGACGGCCTGATCTGTCCTCCGAGAATTCAATGTAGCGCCGTCCCCAGGGCGGCTTCTTTCTTTGCATAGCGGTTCACCCTGAGCCGCCGAAGGACGGCCACCCGCCAACCGTTTCCCGGTGCGGCTGCCTTTACAGACGGCCTGCTTTGAGGTCTTCGACGAACTTCAAGAAATCCCTACACCCAGGTCTAGCCTCTGGATTCGTTTTGCACTGCGTCTCGTTCCCCGTCCTGGTTTCATTCACCTCCGCACAACCAACTAGTGCGCCGCTCGACGTTTGTAAATTGTTAGAAGGATGTTGATAGCAATACGTCATGTCCTCTTGGAGTTGCTCTATTGTGGCTGGCTGAGTGGAGCCTATTGGAGTCGCTGCGACTTTCGTGCTTGGGGGCAGAGGATTGTTTGGTGTATTTGTTGGGGTGGCTAGTACGGCGTGTGTTTCCTTCGCGGTGAACATAATCGGGACAGTCTGCGCAGAACCAGTGCTGTCGGTGACAAAAATCCAACCCGCGAGTTTAGAATCTGATACAGCATAGAGTTCTAGGGCCTCTGTCTTTCTCACCCACGACTTGCCTTCTTTCATATACTGCCCGTCAGCATCGAGCGGACCTACCAAGTGTCCGTTGACATCCTTTATATCTAAGATAATGTCGTGTGCGAAGCCCTCTTGGCTGATGTGGTACACATCGCAAATCGCTTTACTGGGCGCTCTGATTGTGGTGATGCGTATTTCGCTTGTCTCCGCCTCAATTTTATACTCGCCCCCCAAAACATCGGCAGACCATATCTTTTCCACTTCCTTGGGTGGTTCGGCTTTAGCGACTGGCGGGGCGACTGGCTCCGGTTCGTTAGGCAGGCCCTGGAGCACAGCGGATTGTTTCTGAAGCAGGAGTTTCGCGTCGTTGACAGGAATCGCGAAATTCAGGTTCTCGCCGCCTTTGAGGTACAAGGTTGTGATTCCAACTACCTCTCCCGCCATGTTGAACAACGGCCCACCGCTACTGCCAGGCGAGATCGGTGCAGTGGTCTGCAAGAATTTACCGCCGAATTTCTCAGCAGTTCTCACCCCGCTGACAATTCCGTTCGAGACTGTCGATTCAAGGGAGAGCGGGTTGCCAATTGCGACAACCGCTTCGCCGACTTGAATTCGGTCTGAGTTACCGAGCGTGAGTGTGCGAAAGGTTTTGCCGTGTATTTTAACGACGGCGAGATCGCGGACTTTATCGGCTGCCAGGACACCATCGACGGGTAGAACAGTGCCGTCAGGGAATTTGACGGCGGCTGCGTTGCCGGTCGCGATGACGTGGTAGTTCGTCACGATCACGCCGTCCGGGTTCACAAGAAAACCGGTGCCGCTTGCTATGGGTTTATCGTTGTTCGCCATGACGATTGTTACGATTGCCCCGTCGGCGGCTTTGGCTATCGCTGGTATATCCATTCGGGGCGGTGCCGAAGGTTTAATGAGCACGAGCCGTGGTTTGCCTTCGGTGTCTTTGCCGTATCCCGGAGAACTCTGCGCCGATGCAGGAAAGTCCCAGAAAAATATCGCGAGCAGGAAGATCGCGCCTTTCTTCGCAACTCGTTTCATGGTGTTATCTCTTCTGCCGCCCTTTTCGGCGAACGGCGAGCCATACTGCGCTGCACTATTGCTGTGGCGGCGGATTGTCTCGCTCTGCTTTTTCCTTCGCTTCCCTTACCGCCTTGGCGATGCGTGCCTGACGAGCGGCCTCTGCAACAGTTTGCGGGGTTGCCGCAGTCTGTGGCGCAGGCGGTGCGGGTTGCACTGATTTCCCTTGTGCTTCTTTTTCCGCCGCTGCTCTGTCAGCAGCCCTTCTCTCCGCAGCGATTGCTCTTTCTTCGGCGCGTTGTTCCGCAGCGATTGCCGCTTCCTCCGCACGTTTCTCGGCAGCAATTTTTGCCGCTTCGGCCTGGGCTGCTTGTTTCTCCGCCAGTCTTGCCGCCGCTGCCGCCTGTTGCTGCGCAACCTGCTTTTCGTGGTTCTCTCGATTTCGCCGTTGGAGCGCTTCAAGGATTGTTTCCTGGTGCGGCTTTGCAGCTTCGGTCTTGCAGGTTAGAGTTTCATCGATGGGGTTTTTCTTGCAGGTTGTATCTGTTTGCGCGTTCACTGCGACCGCCAGCATTGATAACACCGATCCGACTAACAACGTTCTAATTATTCTGCTTTCCATACAATCCTCCTGCGGTCACTCGTGCTGTCCGAAATCGACTCTCTACCATTCTTCCGTTGTTCGTCAGTAGGACTATTCAGTAGGAGTTAACTGCCCATTAGGTCAGCTTGCGCTCGTCTGAGAGATTCCCGACTTCGTGACGGCTAGAACAGTCACGTCGCTCGTGCTATAAAAACGCATGGCTAAAATGGTCGAGCGGTGGATACTTTTCGAATACCTCGGGCGTGAGTTCACGCCGCTATCGAAGCCATTCAAGACAAAGAAACAGGCAGAGAAGGCGCGTCAGAAATATCCTGAGCGTCTGCGCAAAAGGATTGGGATTGGGACGATTCGAATCAAGAGGTAGTTAGGAAGCCCTTATAGTTCGCTTCTGCAAATACTGGTCGAGATGAATTGGATCGAAACGCAGTTGTCCACGCACACGAAAATAGGTCAGCTGCTTTGCCTTGATGATTTTGTAAACCGTGCGAACGGAGACATTCAGGACGTGCGCTACTTCCTTAATTGTCAAAAGTCTTGGAAGAGTGAGCACTGAGGGAGCAGCGAGGGCAGATTTCATACGAACGACTCCCGGACGCGGTTTTCCCAGAAGTGAGATATATTTTCGTTGCCTGAAGTATATACCACCGTATATACCACCGCAGCAGACTGCTTCGGGCCGTGGCGCTATCAGAAGAACCTGTGATCTTCAACGTGAGTGGCAAGTCTTACCGGACGAAACTCCACGTCTTTACCACACCCACGACACGGTGGAAATCTCTTCCCCTTGATGCAAGTTACTTCGTGTCGTTGGACATCGTGTTTCTCGTGGTGGATGACCTCGTAAATTCCAGATTCAGGAACGACGCTTCCTTCCCGATGGATTGTCATGTTGCCCTCCGCCGGTTGTATATACCGACTAAGGCACGTCGTCAACTATTTACCCGTCTGGAATGATTTGATACCGTCTAAAAAGACTGATGTGTTTGCTTGCGCCGCTGTTCTTGGGTTGGCGGGTGGGGCAGGCTTTTGAATTGGGTGGCGCACCCTTTGGCGTTTGGTTTCTCAAAGGGTGCGGTCTTTGACTCTTAGGCGAAGGCGAGGCGGCCGCGCGGGGCGGGGATGGGGCAAGCTAGAAGCTAGAAATCAGAAACTAGAAATTGGAAAGGAGAGAACAGAAGGACCCAATGCGGAACCGATCATCGCGTTGTTTGGCGAAATAGAAAAAGTCTTCGTCCTTGCTGATAATGATGCGCTCTTCAAGTTCAGCATGCCGGCAAATCTCGGTGTCGAGGGCGTCCCCCAAGCCGGCCTCCAACACGTGCTGGCAATCGAATCCGCGTTTGCGCAGGTATTGGGCGAGGGCCGTGGGAAGCTGATTGTCGACGAGGAATTTCACGACGCTGGAAGCACGACGTGGTCAGTCTGATGGGCCGCATAGTCTAGCGCGGCAAGGATGTCTTCGCGCTCCAGGTACGGGTAATCCGCCAGGATCT
>JBGPIX010000116.1:0-14365 GCA_041485085.1 Candidatus Acidiferrum sp. | reverse complement strand
TTGCAAACGGAACAGGCGCGGCAACGGTTTGGTTTGCCGGATCCGCAGGCGCGGATGAAACCGCGGGCTCCGCGCACCGCAGCGGATTCCGCTGTTTTGCCAAACGAAATTCGCCCCATGGGCACAACGCGTGGCGGGTTGACGCGCATCGTATCGACGCGTTGACCGCTTTGCGGTCGCAAAGGACAATGAAGACTTCCCTGCTCCGTTTCCTTCGGTTGATTACTCTGGCTTCGATAGCGGCCTCCGCCGCGCTTCCGGTTCCCGCTCCTGCCGGCGCCAAGCTGACCTTTCGGCGCGTTTTCAAAGGAAGCTCGCCGGAATTCATCGAGATTACCGTGCGGGAAGATTCGGATGCCGCCGCTTACGAAATCCGGCAATTGGATGAGGATCCTGGCTCATCGCCCTTCCAGATAAGCCCGGCATGGCGTACGAAGATGTTCGGCCTGGCAGCACAACTCAAACACTTTCAGGGACAGGATCTCGACGTGCACCGCAAGATCGCCAATCTTGGCGAGAAAACATTTCGCTGGGAATCCGGGCCTGAAGCGCATGAAGCAAAATTTAATTACACATTGAATTCAGCAGCAGCCCAGCTACTGCAGATTTTTGAGGGGCTGGCGCGCCAGCAAGAACATGTTGACTTGATTTCGCGGCGCATGAAATACGACCGCTTGGGAATCAATGACGCCTTGCTGCAATTCGAGTCGGATCTGAACCGCAGCCTCCTTCCGGAGCCCCAGCGGGTTCTGCCGATGCTCGACCAGATCGCGGGAGACTCCCGCTTCGTTGAAATAGCGCGGCAGCGGGCGCGGTCTCTCGCCGAACGTATCCGGCACCAGGGCTGAGGAGTTTGTTCGGACCTCTCTTGTCGTCGACCGCGGCCCAGCATAGGGAATGGAGCAACATTCTGCGATGGATCACCCGCATTGCAACTGGATACGCCGCAGCGCAGCTGGGATGAACGCCTCACGATGCCTGTGGGCTTTTCCCCGCAGGACAATCGTTCTTCTCGCGGCCGTTCTTTTTGCTTTCAGCGGAGCCGCTCTTGGGCAGAAGAAACAAAAACTGGAGAAGAATTATCGGGAGTGGCTGGAGCGGGACGTCGCGTACATTATCACCAAAGACGAACGTGAGGCATTTCTTAGGCTGACCACCGACGACGCGCGCGAAAAGTTCATTGAAACGTTCTGGGAAATCCGCAATCCTACTCCCGCCTCGCCCGCCAACTCCTACAAAGATGAGATTTACCAGCGCATCGCTTTTGCCGATGCACGATTCGGCATCGGTTCCGGAGTGGAAGGCTGGCGCACCGATCGCGGACGGACTTACATCACCCTGGGTCCCCCGCAGCAAAAACAAGTCTTTCGTAATTCCGCAAATCTTTATCCCATTGAAATCTGGTTTTACGGCGGCGCCAACCCTGCCCTGCCACCGTTTTTCTACGTCATGTTTTACCAGCGCGAAGGCAGCGGCGATTACCGTTTCTATAGCCCCTACACCGATGGCCCCGACAAGTTGACTACGGGAGTGGAGGCCATTAATTCGCGCTCGGCTGCGCTGCGCATGATTCACAATTCCGCTGGCCCGGAAGTGGCGCGAATCGCTTTGACGCTCTTGCCGGACGAACCGGTCGACGAAACCACGGGGATCGTAAGCCTGCAGTCCGACATCTTGCTAAACAGCATCAAGAATCTGGCCAATTTGCCGGCCAATCGCGACGATATCCTTCGGCGAAGGGTCCTGCACGAGTCGGTCACCTCCCGTCTCGTCCTGGAGGGCCGCAATCTCGACATTGTTACTTTTCCAGCGCGCGATTCCCGAGGACTGACTCGCCTCGACTACGCCGTCCGCTTGCATGCTCCGAGCGACCTCAGCATGGCCGAGGAGGGCGACGGACGTTATTCCTACGCCGTCGAAATCCGCGCCAAGGTTTTCAGCTCGGAGAACAAGCTCATCTTCACGCAGCAAAAAACACTTTCTGATTCGATCACCAAGAAACGCCTCGATACGATCAAAGATAAGGTATTTGGCTACGAGGGAACACTCCCGCTCCCGCCCGGCAAGTATCGCCTCGAGTTTCAGTTCACAGACTGGTCCAAAAAGACAGCTTTTAACACAGCGAGGGAAGTCTCCATACCCACACCGGAGAAGAACTCTCTCGTTGTACCGGGCGTCTTGCCGTTCCTGTCCGCTGAACCAGCGGACCCCGGTCTCGCCGACCTGATGCCATTCTCCATTGGCGGCGTGCAGTTCACCCCCACGCCCAGTAGCGTCCCGACTCTCAGCCCCGGCGCCAACCTCCAGATCGTTTACCAGATTTGGACTACGCCCGCAGATCCGCGCGAGAATCTTGGAAAGAAATTGGACGTGGAATACGCCTTCGGCCGGCCGGCCGCTCCTGGCAGCGCCACCAAGGTTAAAGACGAAATCAACCGGGAACAATTTGACGCGGCCGGGTCTCTGGTGACCGGAAAGAGGCTTTCGCTCGAAAAGCAATCTGGCGGCAGCTATATCTTGAACGTCACCTTGAATAATCCGGAGACAAAGCAAACCGGATTTGGAACCATGACTTTCAAGGTCCTCGATGCTGCTTCCGGGCCTGAACCGTGGGACGTGCTCGAACCCGGAATCGCCCAAGACGCTGAGAAGGGTATCCTCGATCAGCAGCGGGGACTCTGTTATTGGGCTCTCGGTCAATTTGACGAGGCACGTGTCTGGTTTCGCCGATCCTTGCAACTAGACCACTCCAATGACGTCGCCCGTGCCCGGCTCGTTGATGCCTATTTTTCAAAAAAGGACTACGCCGCCGTTGCTAGCCTGTTCTCTGACGCCGGCGTGACAGATACGACGGACTCGGAGACCCTTCTTCGGATTTCGACAAGCTTGGAGAAAAGAGGGAACGCCTCACAGGCCATCTCGGTCCTTGAGACGGCGCTGCGGTCCCGCCCTGAAGAGGGTCCGCTTTATCTAGCCTTGGCGCAGTACTACACCGAAATGGGAAACGCGAAAAAAGCTGCCGACCTGACGCAAAAGGGCAAGTCTCTCCTATTCGTGGGCCCGGTCAAGCCATAAACAGCGAAAGTCCACCTGTCCCAAGTCAGGTTGTTCCTCTCGATTCAGTGAATCCATATTTCTGCATACTTATCCAGGAATCGGAAATATATCGGAGGTTCCAGCGACTGTCTTTTACCTGGCTCCATTCTAACCTACTGAAAAACTTATACTTAACACTCAATAAATTCTATCTAATTTATGGCAGTTTCTATGCATAGTCTGTGAGAGTATGTCCGGGGATCCGAGGAGTGGGGTGGACTCCTTCTCGCGATTTTCTTTCCATCTGCAAGCCAAAATTAAATCTATATAAATGGGATATGGGGAAGGGAGTTCGACCTCTATGAAAAGTAAATGGCTCGTAATTAGCTTGGTCTTGGCGTTGGGCATGGTCTTCTCGATGTCAGTGGCGGCGCAAGACCAAGGGGCTGCGCGCGGCAATCTGAGCGGGATAGTCTACGACGCCTCAAAGGGTTTGGTTCCGGGAGCCCAAGTCACTATCACGGGGCCGATCGGTAGCCTCACGCAATCTACGACCGAACAGGGTTCGTTTCTCTTCTCTACCCTGATTCCTGGCATCTACTCCGTCAAGGTCCAGAAGGCGGGCTTCAAGGTCGCCAGCGTGAAGAGCGCGGAAGTGCAGATCAACAAGACCACCAGCATCGAAGTCGTACTGGAAACGGGCCAGGTCTCCGAGACCGTGGAAGTTAACGCCGCCACCGTCACAGTGGACACTTCCACGTCGGCCGTTACCGCGGATATCTCTGATACTTTTTTTGAGAATATTCCTGTCCAGCGCGGCGTTGCCAACCTCTTCTACCTGAGCCCTGGCGCGGTCGACGGCATTCAGACCGGCGGCAACAATCCTTCCATCTCCGGCTCCAGCGGCCTCGAGAATTCCTATATCGCGGACGGCGTTTCGATCAATGACCCCGCCTTCGGAGGCTTGGGGGTGTGGGCACGCTCCTACGGCGCGCTCGGCAGCGGCATTAATCAGTCCTTCGTCAAGGAAGTGCAGATCAAGACGGGTGGATTTGAACCACAGTATGGCCACGCCAGCGGCGGCATCGTCCAGATCGTCACGAAGTCCGGTGGCACAAAAACCTATGGCGAGATCGCCGGTTACTTCCATCCCCTCCAAATGCAGACCACTCCTCTCAACGCGGATGACCCACAGTTTGGCACGGTGAACAAGTTTGGCCGGTACTTGGGAAATGCCAACTACGAAGGTGATGCCGAACTCGGGGGATACGTACCTCTTGGAAAATTGCGCGACCACCTGTTCTATTTCGGGAACTTCAATCCCAGTGTGAACAGTCAGTACGTGGCACCAGCCGTTGGCTCGGGCCTAGCTACTGCTTATAACGCTCAACTACAACGCGATAAGACCGCCTATGACTATGCCGGAAAGCTAACCTTCAAAATAAACGATAGACACACCGTAGAATCCTCGGTTTTCGGCGACCCCTCGCACACCAACAATGTTCCTTGGGCCACCCTGAATGCCTCGGACAAGACGGTGAACTCCAAGTGGGACTATGGCACGCGCAACTGGGCCGTTCGATACGATGGGGCGCTCACCTCGACTTGGCTTATTGACACTGCATTCACATGGAGCTGGAACCACTTCAGCGAGAAGCCCCTGGCCGACGTGACGCAAATTGTTGACGAGACAAATTCGAGTTTGCAGGGCACATTTAATGCTCAAGGATTTGGCTTCCTCGAGCCCTACGACTCCAACACTCGCAGCCTTGCGTTCGACACTTCGAAGACCTATCACTTCCTCGGCCAGCACACATTTAGCGTCGGGTACAATTGGCAGTTTCCTGTCTACGACGACACCACGTCGTATTCCGGAGGAAAATTTGCCATCCCGGCTACAAATGCCTCCGGGGGCGATCCCGGCTACGGGACCGCTACGAACCCAACGGTCGCTGGCAAGATGACTGACGCGTCACTCGTGCTCGAACCCCTGGTCGATCCAGTCACCGGCAATCAGATCGTTCCCAACAGTTCGGCGTGTACCCTTTGCCCGTATATGGCCTTCCAGGATCCCAACAATCCAGGCAAATTTCTAACTCCGGTGCAGGTCGTCTTATCTCAGTCCCGAGGCCGTTTTGATGGTGGAGTGACAAAGAGCAGTGGAAAATACCACGCTGCTTATGTAAACGATTCCTGGGCCTTGGGCAAACGCTTCACTGTGAACCTTGGATTGCGTTGGGAACAGCAACGCTTGGTCGGCAACCAACTCTCAAAGGTCTTCAATGACATGTGGTCTCCGCGTTTCGGTTTCGTTCTCGATCCGAAGGGCAATCGAAAGACTAAGTTCTATGCCAACTATGGCCGGTATGCGTTCGTATTGCCGCTTGACGCGGCGGTTCGAGCGTTGAGCGCCGAAGACGATGTTCTTGGTGCGTACTGGCAGCCCGCTTCCACAACAACTGGTTGTCCGGCGGGGACGCCAAGCGGAGCTTCCTGCATAAAGACGGATTCGAGCGGAAATCCGGATTACGCCAACCTGTTCCAACCTAGTTCTTCCACCCTTCTCAATTCGGCCTCTGGAGGAATCGGCAATGCCGTAAACGTTGGCCTTAGCGGGGGCGAGCCCTTCCAGCCTGGGATTCGTATGGAATATACGGACGAATACGTCGCCGGATTCCAGCACGAGTTCCGAAACGGCGTCGTTTTCGGCGTGCGTTACATTGATCGTCGATTGAAGCGGGTGATTGAAGACGAGGGTGGCATTTCAGTGGAGCAATTCAACGCGCTGGCAAACAATGGCGGCGGCTTGAATTACTTCATCGGAAATCCGAACTCAAAATCGGATATTTTCGTCAATCCCAACGAGCAGACCTTCGCAGCGGTAAACGAGACATCCTCTCCTTGTGCAGCAAACGGGGGGCAGCCACTCGGCGCATTCGACTGCGCTCTTCTCACGGCCGAAAAGAACCCCTCGGCCGCCAACGCCGCCGCGCTAGTGGCCCTGGGCTTTCCTACTGCGTGTATAGACACTCACAACGCTCCAACTCCTTATGTCGCGCCAAACGTTGCCAATACATTCGGCACGGTCCTCGGGAGTGGCTGTTTTCCCGCGGTCAACACCGGGACTTGGACCGATTCCTCGGGTAAGCTTCTCCCCACTTGCGCGACCGTGAAAGATGCGGGGTGTGCCCTGTTTGGCGGTGAATTCACGCCTGACGGTAAACCGGATACTTATAAGGATCCAAAGCGTGTCTATCAGGCGGTAGAGATTGAATTCAACAAAGGCTTCAGCCACAACTGGGCCTTGGTCGCAAACTGGCGGATCGCCCGTCTCAATGGCAACTATGAGGGCGCGTTCCGTAACGACAACAACCAGGCTGACCCCGGCATCAGCTCCCTCTTTGACCTTACCGAAGGAGCCTTCGGGTTGCTGGGCCAACAACAGGGGATTGGTCCTCTAAATACAGACCGCAGACATGTAATCAATGTTTACCCGGTCTATATCTTGGACCATAGCCGTCTGAAAGGAATGGTATTTGGCGGGGGCCTCAGAATTCAGACGGGCTTGCCGCTAACTACGTTGGTTGCCCAACAAGCCTATCAGAATGCGGGCGAAGTGCCGTTGTTTGGTCGCGGTGACCTTGGCCGTGCACCCACAACCACTGGAATTGATGCGCACCTCGAGTATCCTTGGAAATTTACTGAGCGTGTCAATCTCAAGATTGGTTTCGATGCCTTTAACATTGCTAATAGAAAGTCCAAGACACTTATCGACCAGAACGCCGATCAAGGTTTCGGCGTCAACAACCAGGACTTCAAGCTGCCGTTTGCGACCACCGGCATGAACAACTATTTCTTCCAGCAGCCGTTCAGTTCGCGAGTGAGTTTGCGGCTGGTGTTCTAAAGCAAAGCACTCTCCCGGGAGGGCGTCAGCCACAGCTGGTGCCCTCCTTTTTCTTTTGTGACGCAAGAAATTCCGAAGGGTATCATTGCAGTTTGATTGAGTTGAATTCCTCTTTACCAACCCTATGAAAGTATCACTTCTTCCCCGCACCGTCCGTCGAGCTGAAGATTTATCACTGAAGCATCTCCTGTCCGTAGCATTCCTTATCACGATGACAGTCCTTCTGCCCTCTTCGGCTTGGGCGCAGCGCGGAAGTTCCAACGGCCGCTCCGCCGGAGTCGCCGAAATCAACGTGCAGGTTCGCAACCCGAACGGATCCGCGGCTCCCCGCGGCATACACGTGCGCCTCGAATCCGAGGAAGGCGGAGCAGCCGACGATTGCGTCACCGAATCGGGCGGCAAGTGCCGGTTCCAGCCCAATTCCGCTGGAATGTATGTCGTGCGGCTCAATCAGATTGGCTACAAGGAAGTTTCCGTCCACGTAAACCTCGTCGACAGCCTGAGAGGGTACGTAACACTGGACCTAAAACCCGACCACCCGGAGGCTCAACGGCCGGACATTCCCGACGGCGTCACCGGCGATTCCATCTCCGCCACGGAACTCAACATTCCAGAGAACGCCCGCCAGGAGTTTGAAAAGGGCCAGAGCGCCATGAAGGAGAACAAGCTGGATGCCGGCATCTCTCACCTTCGCAAGGCGATCAAACTCTACGACACCTATCCAACGGCCTACACACTTTTGGGGACTGCCTACCTGGAACAGAAGAACTGGAAAGACGCCGAAACGGCTCTGCAAAAGTCGATAGGTTTCGATTCCAATTCTGCGGATGCTTACTTGGCATTGGGCGCGGTGTTCAATCAAATAAAGGACTATCCCAAAGCTGAAACCGCACTTCTTCGCGGGCTGGAATTGAAGCCCGAAGCTTTTACGGGACACTACGAACTCGCCAAAACCTACTGGGCCCTGGGCCGCTGGCGCGAAGCAGCTCCCCATGTGCGCAAAGCCGTGTCAAGCATGCCTGACGTTGCCTCGCCACACGTCCTCTTGGGTAACGTCCTGCTTCAGGAAAACAACGCGCAAGGAGCCCTTAGCGAGTATCAGGAGTACCTCAGGCTAGACCCAAATGGCCTTATGGCGCCGGGCGTGCGTCAGATGATAGACAAGATTCAGAAATCTCCACGGCCCTGACCCGTGAACCTAGTTAGGGGAGTCATTCTCATAGGTTTACCGTGACTTACCTTTAGCTCAGTTCCTCTCCCCTCGCGTGTAATTCCTATGCTGTCCGGCGCGTATGTTAGGATGAGGTGCAGTAGTGTCTCCAGGCTCTATGCCGCGACCCACCACGATGAACTTGTCCGAGGCAGTGGCGATTTCCGCCTCCAGCCTTTGGGCGCACAAGCTGCGCAGCGTCCTGACGCTCATCGGCGTGGTCATTGGCGTGGCGGCGGTAATCGCCGTCGTCAGCCTGATTAACGGCGCGAATCAGTACGTCGCGACGCGCGTCTTCCGCCTTGGCGCCGACGTCTTTGGCCTCTCCAAACAACCCTCTATCGTCACGAATGTGGACGACTGGCTCGAATTCCAGAAGCGCAAGCGCATCACCTACGACGACTACGAAGCGGTCCGCGGACTCTGCAAGTCCTGCAAGGAAATCGGGGCTTCGCTGGGCGGCCGCGTGGAAGTGAAAAGCGGACTGAATTCGCTGAAGGATACCAACCTGCGCGCCTGGACGCCGCAGATGTCCCAGTTGTACGACGTGGACCTTGTGGCGGGGCGCCACATAACGGATGAGGATCTGCGCGGAGCAGCGCCCGTCTGCGTGATTGGCAACGATTTGATCCAGAATCTGATGCCCGGCATTGACCCCATTGGAAAAGAGGTTCGCTGGAACAATATTCCGTGCGAAGTCATCGGTTATGGAAGCAAGCAGGGCTCGGCGCTGGGAAATTCCCTGGACAACTGGATCATCATTCCGCTGACCACCTATAGCAAGAACTTTGGGACGCAGCAGGACTCGCTGCGGATTACTTCTCGCGCCGGTTCCGCGGCGAAGATTCAAGACAGCGTGGATGAAGTCCGCCAAATCATGCGTGGACGTCATCACCTGGCCTATGCCAACCCGGACGATTTCGCGATTGAAACCAGCGACTCCTTTCTGTCGCTGTGGAAAGACATCAGCGGCTCCTTTTTCGCCGTCACCATCGCGATCGCTTCCATCTCTCTCGTCGTCGGCGGCATCGTCATCATGAATATCATGCTCGTCTCTGTGACCGAGCGGACCCGCGAGATCGGCGTGCGCAAAGCTCTGGGCGCGCGCCGCAGCGACATCTTGCTTCAATTTTTGATTGAATCCTCGACGATCTCGGTAATCGGCGGCGCCGTCGGAGTTCTTTGCGGCGTCCTGGTCGCCAACTTTGTCTCCCTGGTGTCTCCGCTCCCGAGCGCCGTGCAGTTGTGGTCGGTGATTGGCGGGCTGGTCGTTGCTTTGAGCGTCGGCCTTTTCTTCGGCACGTATCCAGCCTCCAAGGCGGCGAAGTTAGATCCGGTCGAGGCGTTGCGTTCGGAATAAGAGAAAATCATGGCTACCTTCGAAAAACTTTTGCCGCAGCCCGCAGCGCTGCCCCTGCGTGTTCGCATGCGCAAGGAAGGCATGCTCAAGCTCCGCGAAGAAGTATTTCTAGCTCTCGATACCCTGCGTAAGAACACTCTTCGGTCCGCGCTTACCATTCTTGGCATCGTCATCGGCATCACCACGGTCATCACCGTCACGTCGGTCATCAACGGGCTCAATGAAAATGTTCTCGGCGGAATTCGCGAGCTGGGTTCGGACACCATCATCGCCTACCGTTTTCCCTGGGCTTCTCTCTCCCGTCCGCCGAGCGAATGGTTTACGCGCAAGGAGCTCCAGCCTGAATGGGCAGACGAGATCGCTCTGCTTCCTTACGTCAAGGCGGCCTCGGCCTCCATGCGCATCTTCCAACCGCAGTTCGGTTCCGGCACGGAAGATGTGCGCCGCGGCGCCTATCGCGCGAAAAACGTGATTCTGCAGGGGAATCAACCGTCCATCGGGGAAATCTTCGACTTGAAGATTGAGCGCGGCCGCTTCTTTAACGAAACCGATTCAGAGCATCGCGCACCTGTCGTGCTGCTGGGCTACGACACAACGCGAATTCTTTTTCCGGAGTCGCCCGAGAACAGTCTGGGCAAGGAAGTAGTTATCGACGGCCAGCTTTTCACGGTGATCGGCACTCTGCAGAAGCAAAGGCAGGGCATCTCCGGCGGTGTCAACCCGGAGGACAACTCCGCGTACATGCCTGTCACCACGCTGCGGAAACTCTATCCCAACAAGAAGGACTATGTGATTTTCGCCAAAGCCCGGTATCCCGATAAGGTCGGCGAAGCTGTCGAGGAAATTCGGGATCTCCTTCGCCGCAAGCGCCGGCTGGCAAACAACAAACCCGATGACTTTGCGCTCTTCACTTCGGACTATTTTCTGGAATTGTGGAACAAAATCAGCGGACTGATTTTCATTTTGATGTTTGCTGTCGCTTCCGTCGGCTTGATCGTCGGTGGTATCGGGGTGATGAACATCATGCTCGTCAGCGTCACCGAACGCACCCGCGAGATTGGTATTCGAAAGGCCATCGGGGCAAGACGCTCCAACATCCTCGCGCAATTCCTGATTGAAGCCGTCACGCTCAGTGCCGTCGGCGGCGTCATCGGTGTTATCTTCGGCTCCGGCATCTCCTTGCTGCTACGCTATGGCCTGAAAATGTCCGCGGTCCTCTCGTTCTTCTGGATCGCCACGGCGCTCATCCTGTGCGCCCTGATTGGCATCGTCTTCGGCGTCTATCCGGCGTGGAAGGCCGCCCGCCTCGATCCCGTCGAAGCCCTTCGCTACGAATAGATTTTTACTCGTAGCGCAGTACGCGTCCCAACTCTGCGGAGGCCGACGAGGCTCCCTACAAACCCCGCTTGTCAGCACGAGCCTTACTGCATAAACTCCTTCCAAAGCGCGCAAATTAACTAGAGTGAACCATTAAGATGACCGAACAAAACTTTCAACCCGGTGGCGATCGCTTTCCTCCGACGCGCCGGTCGGTGATCGAAGCCGTCCGCAGCATCGATGCCGAGGAACGCGAGCGCGCGCTGGAAGCTCTTTGCGCGGCCTACTGGAAGCCTGTCTATAAATATGTACGCTGGCGATGGAACCGGCCCGGCAGCGACGCCCAGGATCTCACACAGGGGGTTTTTGCCGAATTGCTGGAAAGGGAGCTGCTCGAAAAGTTTGATTCGAGCAAAAGCCGGCTGCGCACCTACCTGCGCCTTTGCGTGGATAGCTTTGTGATGAACGAGGACAAGGCCGGACGCCGCCAGAAGCGTGGCGGAAATATCCCGCATGTCGCTCTCGACTTTGCAGCCGCAGAAGAAGAATTGGGCGCAGTTGCGATCGACCCTGCAAAAATCGCCTCTCCGGAATCTCTCGAAGAGTTCTTCGAGAAAGAGTGGGTACGCAGCCTCTTCGCGCTGGCCGTCGAAGATTTGCGCGAACTGTGCGAACAGCGCGAACGCGCACGCACCTTTCGCCTGTTCGAAGCCTACGATCTCGAAGGCAACGAGAAGAGTTCTTACGAGCAGCTTTCGAAAGAATATGGAATTTCCGTGTCCGATGTGACCAACGCGCTGGCCTGGGCCCGCCGTGAGTTTCGAAAGCTGGCGCTCGACCGTCTCCACGAGCTCTGTGGCAGCGAGGAAGAGTTTCACCGCGAAGCCCGTGCGGCCTTCGGCTGGAATTCGAAATGAAGTTTCTTTCCGACAGCGCTCTCGAAAGATTGCGCGACGCCGCGGAGGCCCCGGATCTGGCTGGAACGCGCTACCGATTGCTGGATCGTATCGCGCGCGGCGGGATGGGGGTGGTGTTCACCGCCGAAGACGAAAATCTTCAACGCCGCGTGGCCCTGAAAGTACTCGATGTCTCCGGAACAGACGGCGATCTCGCAAACCGCCTGATTCGCGAAGCCCGCGTACTGGCGGCTCTCGAGCACCCCGGCATCGTGCCTGTTCACGACGTGGGAACACTCGCCGATGGCCGTGTTTTCTACACCATGAAATTCGTCGAGGGAAAGCGACTCGACCAGTACATTGAGTCAGTCGCCTCCGTCCCTGACCGTCTGAGAATTTTTCTCCGCATTTGTGACGCTGTGGCGTTCGCGCACGCGCGCGGCGTGCTGCACCGCGATTTGAAGCCCGCGAATATTATGGTCGGGCCGTTCGGCGAAGTGCTGGTGATGGACTGGGGCCTCGCCAAGATTCTGCGCGGCCAAGTTTCTAGCCCTGCGCGTGACCCCGATCCAGACGCAACCGTTTTCGAGAAACCAAAGCGAGCATCTACTGCCAGCGATGCCACCGAAATTTCTGTCGTAACCGGACACGGCACGGTCATGGGCACGCCAGGCTACATGTCCCCGGAACAAGCGCGCGGCGACGTCGAACTTCTAGACGCGCGTAGCGATATTTATTCGCTTGGCGCCCTGCTGCGATTCTTGCTCACCGGCCACCCGGAAGCAGCTTTTCTTTCAAATGGACCCCGCCTGGATAAATCGTTGGCGGCCATTTGCGCAAAGTCCACCGCGTCGGCGCCGGCCGAGCGCTACCCCAACGTTCAGGAAATGTCCCTGGATGTTTCGCGCTACCTTGACGGACTCGCCGTCGGAGCCCACCGGGAGAGCGTTTTTGAGAAAGCTGTACGTTTTTACCGCCGCTACCGGTTCTTTATCTTGTTGATTGCGGCGTACTTGGCGATGCGCGTCCTGATTCTACTTTTCATGCACAGATAGGCCTAAAGGATTTTGGGGATCTGTTGTAAGGAACAGTAGTGAGATTGATCGCGACGGAGGAATGTGATGAATAAGGTGCTGCTGGGACTGTTGCTAGGGGCCGTGCTAGGCGCAATCGATGGCGGATCAGCTTGGTTTACCCCCGCTGTTCGTGCCCAATTGGTCGGAATCATCTTTGGTTCAACGGTGAAGGGATTGATCTCCGGAGTAGCGGCGGGCATTTTTGCCCGTAAGGTGAACTCCGTGCCGCTAGGCATACTGTTCGGTCTGGCCGTGGGATTCGTGCTCGCGTTTCTCGTCGCCTACCTGCAGCATGGCTACTACCTTGAGATCATCTTGCCTGGCAGTATCGTGGGTATGATCGTTGGTTACGCAACGCAGCGTTTTGGTGCGGCGCCGACTCCGGCGACGCGCTAGCCGATTCCAGTAGGTGAAGACAACTGTTTTCGTTCACTCAACTCAGGAGGAGAACCATGTCTCGAGTCATTCATTTTGAAATACCAGCAGGTGATCCTGAACGCGCCTCTACCTTCTACAAAAAAGTGTTCGGCTGGAAAATTGAGAAATGGCCCAGCCCCATGGACTACTGGATGGTGACCACAGGGGCGGAAGGAACACCTGGAATCAATGGCGGTCTCATGAAAAATACGGAAGTCAAGACAACCACCAACACGATCGGCGTGGATTCGGTTGATGCTTCTGTGGAGGCGGTGACCAAGGCTGGCGGAAAACTGGTCATGCCGAAGACGACCATTCCAACTGTCGGATACTTCGCTTACCTCACAGACACCGAGGGAAATCTTTTCGGCGTGATGCAGGCCGACAAGAACGCCAAATAAGTGCATGGCAGATTTATAGGCGCTCTCGCGGGAGGGAACATTGAGCCTCACGAAACCAACCCTGGGACATCCTCCTGCCGGGAGTCGAGGCGCCTTTTTTCTTTGCATCGCATGTAAAATAGTCGTATCGATGTTGTGGGAGCGATGCGATGGCATTTGCAGCGTTTGCCGGACACAAGTATCTGAATCTTGAAACCTTCAAGAAAAGCGGCGATGGCGTCAAGACCCCGGTGTGGTTTGCGGCCGATCCCGCCAACGATTTGGCTAGCGATGCGGCGCGGCTGTACGCTTACACCGTTGGAAATTCCGGCAAAGTGAAACGCATTCGCAACAACGCTCGCGTGCGCATCGCCCCTTGCGATATGGCTGGCAAGCTGCTGGGCGAGTGGGTCGAGGCGCGCGCGGAAATCGTGACCGGCCCCGAGGCCGAATATGGCGACCGCCTCCTCAACAAGAAGTATCTGCCCTGGAAGCAGTTATTGAATTTTTTTGCATCGTTTCGCCGCCGCCCGCGCACCGGCTTTGTAATTCGTCCAGAGCAAAACGCGGCAAGAAAGACCGGTCAATAGTTCAATTTCAGTGAGAACTGAATCTGCCGCGACGGACCCGCGGTCTTGCTGATGATGCCAAAGCCACTTCCGCGGACGATATTGGAAGGCAATCCAAAATTCACTTCGTTAAAAATATTGAAGAACTCCGCTCGGAATTGCAGGTTCGCGAGTTCGCCGTTTCCACGATGGCCAAACGC
>JBGPIX010000115.1:0-14512 GCA_041485085.1 Candidatus Acidiferrum sp. | reverse complement strand
TGCGTGGGCGCGTTTCAAATGACGAGATGTGAAGAGAGGCAAGCGAGGGGGAAGGGGCTTGCTTGTCACTTTTTACAGATCGTTCCCACCTGCCTCTGAGAGGGAAGCTAGGATGGATGACCCCACGCGCTGGTGTGAAAACGACGCCAGCAATTGAAACGCGCCTTCTGGGGCCCCCGATCCCAAGCGGGGGCCCCTTTTCTTTTCTGAGGGGCAGCATGGATTCTCCACGCTACCAGTTCCTGTAACACGAACCGGGCTGCCAATCTAAAGGTCGCCCTCAGGCCTGCCCAAGACTAAAGCTCCCGAATCAGCTCAATTTACCTTGTTCTTTACGGCGATGCTTGCCTGGCCCAGCACATGCGCCACTTGCGTCTCGCGCAGGCGTGAAGCGTCGTATTCGAACGACAACTGGTTCGTCGCCTCATCCACACGGAAACTACGCAATCCATAAGTGTTCGCGAACTGGCCGAGCTGCCGCAATTGCTCTTCGGTTAGCGGAGACTGCAATTCGTAAGTGATTTCCACGAGTGTCATATCGCCATTATACCAGCCCGCAGCAAGCACGGCGCCCATCACCCCTACGGTCATTTGACATGTAACAGAGGGCGGGGGTATATATAGGGGTGGGGGGTATTATGGCGGCAACGGCAAGAAAGACGACGGCTGCGAACGCGAGAGAAGGGAACCGGCACGCCTCCGCGGCGAATTGTGCTTGCGATACCGGCGGACGAAAGGCCATCGGCGTCGATCCCGAACTCAAAGCTGCCAATCAGAACCGCCTCCGCCGCATCGAGGGGCAGATCCGCGGCTTGCAGAAAATGGTGGAAGAAGACCGCTATTGCGCCGACATCATCACCCAGGTGGCTTCCGTGCAAGAGGCATTGCGCGGCGTGGCGCGCAACCTGATGAAGAACCATCTGCACCATTGCGCTGCCAAGGCCCTGCAGAGCGGAAAAAAAGCAGAGACCGAAGCTATGTACGACGAACTGCTCGAACTGATCTACGCGCACCTGCGATAACGCCGCCGGGACAAGAGGAGATTACCAAATGAACTCGCACGATGCAGGCGGAACTTCACTTCCGATTTTGCAGGGACCGCCAAAGCACAAGGATCCCGTCTGCGGAATGACGGTCGTTCCAGAAAAAGCGGCCGCTAAAGTGGAGCACGCGGGACAGACTTACTATTTCTGCTCGAAGCGCTGTGCCGAACGGTTTTCGAATGAGCCGGAAAAGTTTCTAGCGGCTCCCGGAACTGCAGGAATGCACCACGGTCCCGCGCCCGCGGAACAAGGCGCAATGCAGCACGTTGCAACTGCACCGTCGAGCGAGGCTGACCGAACGAAAGTTCGTTACACCTGCCCGATGCATCCGCAGATTATTCAGATTGGTCCGGGCAGCTGCCCCATCTGCGGAATGGCGCTTGAGCCGATGGATGTTTTCGCGGAGGTGGAAGCCGATCCAGAGTACGACTCCATGCGTCGGCGCTTCTGGGTCAGCGCTGCGTTATCGTTTCCTGTCCTGCTGCTTTCCATGTTTGGCGAATTGCTCGGCCTCCATCTGGCCCCAACCATTCGAAACGGCATCGAATTTCTTCTCGCCACACCGGTTGTCCTATGGGGGGGCTGGCCCTTTTTCCAACGCTTCTGGTCGTCACTCATCAACCGTAGCCCCAACATGTTTACGCTCATCGGACTCGGTACGGGCGCTGCATATCTCGACAGCGTCGCGGCCACTTTTTTCCCTTGGATTTTCCCGCCCTCCATGCGCGGCATGGAGGATGCTGCACCGGTCTATTTTGAAGCTGCGGCAGTAATCACCACACTCGTTCTCCTCGGGCAAGTTCTGGAATTGCGTGCCAGGCAGCGGACTAGTGGAGCAATACGCGCGCTCTTGAACTTGGCGCCGCAGCAGGCACATGCACTGGATTCGACAGGAGCGGAAGAGGACGTCGCGCTCGATCAAGTGAAGCGAGGCGAGCGGCTTCGAGTTCGCCCCGGCGAGCGCGTTCCCGTTGACGGCGTGATTCGTGAAGGCGCAAGCGCTGTGGATGAATCGATGGTTACCGGTGAGCCGATGCCAGTTGAAAAAGCCCCTGGCGACAAAGTCACCGGCGGAACCCTGAACACCAGCGGCAGTTTCGTCATGCAAGCCGAGCGCGTCGGCAGCGAGACGACGCTGTCGCAAATCGTAAAACTCGTCAGTGAAGCCCAGCGCAGCCGCGCCCCGTTGCAGAGGCTCGCTGATCGCGTGGCGTCCTATTTTGTACCCGCAGTAATTCTCATCGCCGCCTTGGCCTTCTTCGGTTGGATTTTCTTCGGCCCCGAGCCGCGCTTCGCACACGCCCTGGTCGCGGCTGTATCGGTACTCATCATTGCCTGTCCGTGTGCCCTCGGGCTTGCGACGCCGATGTCCATCATGGTCGCCGTCGGGCGCGGCGCCCACGCTGGTGTCCTGATTCGCAACGCCGAAGCCCTCGAGACGCTCGCGAAAGTGGACACACTCGTTGTCGACAAAACAGGCACGCTGACAGAGGGGAAGCCCCGAGTCGGTACGGTCACTGTTTTCGAAGGAGGCGGGTTCAGCAAGGATGGTTTGTTGTGGCTTGCCGCGAGCGTGGAACAAGCGAGTGAACACCCGCTCGCTCGCGCGATTGTAAGGGCAGCCCGCGAGAAGGGCGTCGAACTTGCCCCGTCGACAGATTTTCGCGCTACACCTGGTGGTGGCGCGGAAGGGCAGGTACTTGAGGATCGCGTTCTCGTCGGCACGCTAAAGTTCCTGCAAGAACGGAGAGTCGTTTCCTCAACGGCTTCAGGCGAGCCGCACTTGAAAATGAGCACGGGTGTTGAGCGGGCCGCTTCCATGAGCTTCGTATACGTCGCTGTCAACGAGAAATTGGCAGGTGCGCTGGTTTTGACTGACTTGATGAAGGATTCGACGCCCGAGGCCGTCGATGCACTGCGCAAGGAAGGATTGCGGATCGTGATGCTTACAGGGGACCGCAAGGAATCGGCTTCGATGATCGCTGCGCAGTTGAAAATAAGCGAGGTGGAGTCCGAAGTAGCTCCGGAGCGAAAGGGCGAGATCGTCAAGAAACTGCACGGGGAAGGGCGCGTGGTGGCGATGGCGGGCGATGGAATCAATGATGCTCCTGCGCTAGCGGCTGCGGATGTTGGCATTGCGATGGGGACGGGGACGGATGTGGCGATGGAAAGCGCGGGCATCACGCTGCTGAAAGGCGACTTGCGGGGAATTGTGCGAGCGCGAAAACTGAGCCGCGCTACGGTTCGCAATATCAAGCAGAATCTTGCGTTTGCGTTTCTCTACAATGCGATCGGAATTCCGATCGCGGCGGGTGTCTTCTACCACTTTTTCGGCTGGCTGCTGAGTCCCATGCTGGCCAGCGCGGCGATGAGCTTCAGCTCCGTCTCGGTGATCGCCAACGCGCTTCGATTGCGAAAAACGCCCCTCTAACGACAACAAATGTCGATTCAGCGCGGAACTTGCGCTCAGTGCTGCAAAACAAATTTCTGAATGCGTTTGCCGGTGTCAACCTCGCCTGTATAAAGGTTGCCCTGCGAGTCGGACACGATCTGGTGCACCCAGTGAAACTGGCCGGCGTTGCGGCCGTTGTGTCCCGTCTGGCCCACGATCGCGCCATCTTCGCGGCGCAATGTCCAGATCACATTGTTCTCGCCGTCCGCGACTAACAGATACTTTTGACTCTCGTCGATGGAAAACGCGAATTGCCAGACGGATCCCCTGCCCAGCGACTGCGGTCGCACAAAAAACTCTTTCACAAACTTGCCCTGCTTGGTAAAGACTTGCATGCGGTCATTCATCCGATCGCAAACGTAGACCAGGCCATCCCGCGAAATATGGACGCAATGCACGGGATTGCGAAACTGCTGGTCCGCAGTCGCCGCCGGATTGTAAGGTCCGGGATCCGCATCATTTGGAGGATTGCCATACGCGCCCCACAAGCGTTTGAAAGTGCCCTTGTCTGAATCGAAGACGACGACTCGCTTGTTCAGATACCCGTCTGCGACGTAAATCTCGTGGGCGTCGGCATCCACTTCCATGCCGGCAGGCCGCCCGAGAATATCGGTGCGCAAGCTGTTTGGCGGATCGGTGGAAGGATGGCCAATTTGCATGAGGAAACGTCCATCATTTTTGAACTTCAGCAGGTGACGATCGGACGCATCAGCGCCGCTGATCCAGACGTTATCGTCCTTGTCCACGTAGATACCGTGCTCGCGTTTTGGCCAATCATATCCCTCGCCGGGACCGCCCCAGGATTGCAGCAGGTTTCCCTGCGCATCGAATACCAGCACTGGAGGCGCGGCGAAGCAGCACTGCGACTCCGGCGGAGTTTGCGCAGCGCCCAACTCATCGACCGTGTTCAAGCCCGGGCGCTGCAAAACCCAGATGTGATCGTGGCGATCCACGGCCATGCCGCCAACTTGGCCCATGATCCAGTTGTTGGGCAGTTCCTTGGGCCAAGACGCGTCCACTTTAAACTTGGGCCCTTCTGGAGTAGCGGCCGTCGCCACTGAAGAGCGGACGGAGAAGACAACTCCGGTTACACAGCCGAACAGGAGGACAGCAATTGTTGGCCGAATTCTAGCTATGTGCAAGGTGTTCTCCCATCGAAGAAGTTTGGGAAAGCTGATTGGCTGCAAGCAAAGCCAGAGAAGGATAACGCTGAGACGCAGAGTACGCAAAGGAAACGCAGAGAGGAGGGTTGGAAATGCGCGTACTAAGGCTCGGTGCTCCGCCTGCGTGCTGGGAATTTTGCACAGGCGTGCACAGATTTGCACAAGTGTTTGCGCGGAATTTGATTGACGAGGAAAAGGGGAAGGATTATTTTGCGTTCCAGATTGAACCGGGAAGCTTAAGAACTTTACGGATCAATTTAGAGGGCGCAGCAAGCTTCACAGCGGGTTGCGCCGCGAGATTGAATCGCGAAGCTCGAAGCCTTAACGGTTTCGTATGGAGGGCGAGACTTAGCCTAACGGCGGTCACGCCAACAAGTTGGTTCGGGAAGGTTAGGAACTGAACCGTTCCGTTGAAGGGGCGCAGCAAGCTTTACAGCGAGTTGTGCCGTGAGATGGAACTGGGAAGCGAGAAACCGTAACGGATCGGGTTGAGTGCGCAATAGCCTCACGGTGGTTGCGCAGCCAGAAGGAATCGAGAAGGTTAGAAACTTTACGGCTCAGTTAGAGGGCGCAACAGGCTAAACACCGGTTGCGCCCTCAATTTTTGACGCGAACTTTCGTTTTAATCCGCCTCTTTGACGTCCGCGGCCTCCGGTGCTCTTTCCGAACCTTTTCCTTGGAAGCTTCCTCTAACTTAAGTGCCAGCCGACCAAAGCCTTCACCCATCGTCTAAACCAGCAGAACTAGGGAACTTTTCGGGGACGGTTGCGTATCCACTTATAGCAGCAAGGCCAGAAGAGCGGGGGTCGGGTATGTCCAGCAATGGCAATGGTTTAGCAAACGGGAAAAACGGCAAGAATGGCAAGAAAAGGCGCCGGATCATCTGGGGCGCCATCGCGGTGGTGGTGCTGGGGGGTGGCGGGTATGGCGTCAAAGCGGCGCTCAGCCCAAGCCGAACGATTGACCCTTCCAAGATTGTTGCGGCGGAGCGCGGCGACTTGGCGCGCGTGGTCGTGGCCACCGGCAAGATTCAGCCGCTTTCCAAAATAGAGATCAAGTCCAAGGCCAGCGGCATCGTGAAAAAGCTTTACGTGGATTACGGCGAACGCGTGAAGCAGGGCCAGTTGCTGGCGGAACTCGACAAGGTGCAGCTCGAAGCCGCCGAACGCGCGTTCCGGGCAAACTTGCAAGCCGCCGAAGCGGCGCTGGATTCTTCCAAAGCCACGCTGGAGCGCAACAAGGTCGATGCGGAAGGCCCTGACGTGCCGTTCCTGAAGCTCAATATGGAGCGCGCCGAGCAGATGTTCAAAGACGGGGTGATGTCCAAGAGCCTGGTCGAGGACGCGGAGAAGAATTATCAGCTGGGGCTCAACAAGCAAGTGAGCGCGCAGCGGACGCTGGCCGTCTCCAAGGCGGAAATTGCCAAGTCCGAAGCGCAAGTGGCGCAGGCGAGGGCCTCGCTGGAAAACGCTCAGGAAGATCTGCGCAACTCCACGATCGTCAGCCCGATTGACGGACTGGTGCTTTCGCGCGACGTGAATATCGGAGACGCGGTCAGCTCCATTCTGGTGCTCGGCTCGCAGGCGACTTTGATCATGACGCTCGGCGATGTCAGCGAAGTTTACGTGCAAGGCAAGGTCGATGAGGCAGACATCGGCAAAGTGTTTCTCAGCCAGCCCGCGCGCATCGTGGTCGAATCCTTCAAGGACAAAAAGTTCACGGGAAAAGTCACCAAGATTTCTCCGCTCGGCAAGGAGAAAGACAACGTCACCACATTTGAAGTGCGCGTCTCGATATCCAATCCCGGCGGCGAGCTGAAGGCCAACATGAGCGCCAATGCCGAAATCCTGCTTGAGGAAAAGAAAAACGTGCTGATGGTTCCGGAAGCGGCGCTGATTTACGACAAAGAGCGCAAAGCCTCCGTCGAGACGCCCGATGCCAAGGCCGAAAACGGCAAGAGAAAACTCAGCGTCAAGCTCGGCATCTCCAACGGCGTAAAAACGGAAATTCTCGAAGGCCTCACCGAAAAGCAACAAGTCGTTCTGCAATAGTTGCATCGAGCGGCGGAGCGCCATGTCATTCCAGGACTTACTGCGGGACACGCTGGCCACACTCTGGGCCCACAAGCGCCGAACCATGCTGACGATGTTCGGCATCGCCTGGGGCATCATTTCCATTACGGTGATGGTCGCGGCGGGCGAGGGGCTCGGCAAGGGCATCCAGAAAAACCAGGAAACTTTTGGCAAAGACGTGATGATCGTTTTTGCTGGGCGCACCAGTATGCAGGCCGGCGGGACGCGCTCCGGGCGCGTCATCCGCTGGAGCGAGGAAGACTATATCCAGGTGGCGAAAGAAGCGCCTGCGTGCAAGTACGTGATGCCGGAGCTCGGCAACGATGTGCAGGTGCACAGCCTCTTCAATAGCGGAAAGCTTCAGGTTGTCGGCGCACTGCCGCCGTTCACGGAAATTCGCAGCATCGATGTCGCCCAGGGGCGCTTTTACAACGAAGAGGACAACGCGCAGGCTCGCAACGTGGCGTTTCTCGGCAGCGACGCGAAGAAGCAGCTCTTTGCCGACCGCGAAGCCCTGGGACAGACGATTTCGTTGAACGGGAATCCTTACACCGTCATTGGAATCATGAAGCCGAAGGAGCAGAACTCCAGCTACGACGGCGCGGACGTGCGCAAGGTTTTCATCCCCTTCAATGCGATGCGCCGCGATTTTCCGAATAAGCCGCCGGCCGTGGAGCATAGTGTTGACCGTCTGCTGGTCGCGCCGTGGTCGCTGGAGACCCATCCGGACTGTGTGAGACAAATTCGCCGCACGCTGGGACGGTTGCACAGCTTCGATCCGCGCGACAAAGAAGCCGCCAGCATCTGGGACACCGTCAAAAACGCGGAAGCCAACCGCATGATCATTGTGGGCATGGAAGTTTTCATGGGCGCGGTCGGAGTGGCCACGCTTTTTCTCGGCGGGCTCGGCGTGATGAACGTGATGCTCGTTTCCGTCCGCGAGCGCACGCGCGAGATTGGCGTGCGAAAAGCTCTCGGCGCAACGCGCGAATCCATCCTTAGGCAATTCTTTCTGGAAACCATCATCGTTGTCGCTCTGAGCGGCGGCACGGGGCTGGTCCTCTCCTACGGTTTTTGCGCCCTGGTCAATTTGCTGCCCATGCCCCCGTTTTTTGCGGGGTTGCTTGCCAGCTGGAAGCTCGGAGCGCTATCTATTTCGTTGCTCGGATTGATCGCCGTCCTGTCCGCGCTTTATCCGGCGAATCGTGCCGCGTCCGTCGATCCCATTGAAGCCCTGCGCTTTGAGGCGGGAGGCTAGATGCTTACTGAAATCTTCAAAGAGGCTTGGGCTGCGCTGGGACGCAATCCTGTCCGCAGTCTCCTGACAATGACAGGCATTGCTTGGGGAATCGTTGCCGTCACACTGCTCCTCAGTTATGGCTCAGGATTTAGGGGCGTGTTGATGTATACGTTCGAAGCCTTCGGCAAGGGCGCAGTGGTCGCGTGGCCCGGAACAACGAGTGAGCAGGCTGGAGGGGAACGCGCAGGCAAAGCGGTGCGATTCGAACAGGAGGACGCCGATTGGGTGAAGGCGCAGTCTCCGTTGGTCAAACGTGTGACCCGCGAGACAGTGAGGTGGAAGGGAATTACACACGAAGCACGGCTCTCGGAAACCGCCATCCGTGGCATCTATCCCGAGTACGGCGAAATGCGCAATGAAGTACCGATGGAAGGACGCTGGATTTCTCCCGAAGACATTGCCGAGCGCCGCCGCGTGGCTTTCCTCGGCGCCATCCTGCGCAGAAAACTTTTCAGCGGCACTCCGGCCATTGGCGAAACGGTGCGCATCGACGGCGTCAAATTCACCGTGGTCGGCTCGATGGACACGAAATTTTCCGACAGCAACTATTTCACGAGCGACGATGAGTCGGTGTTTATCCCGTACACCACGGCAGGCGACTTGTGGGATGCACGCTACGCCAGCGTGATGCTATTCGAGCCCGTGGCGCCGAATTTTGAAGCTGACGCCATGCAGCAGTTCCGCGCGGCCATCGCCAGCCGCCAGCGCTTCTCGCCGAATGACAAGCGCGCCATCACCATGTTTGGCCGCCAAGAGTTCAAGCCCATCTATGAGGGAATCACGCTGGGTATTGAGGCGCTGCTCTTTTTCGTTGGCGCACTCACGCTGGGAATCGGAGGCGTGGGCGTGATGAACATCATGCTCGTTTCCGTAGAAGAACGCGTCCGCGAAATCGGCCTGCGACGCGCGCTCGGCGCGAAAAAATCACATATCCGCTGGCAGTTTTTATTGGAAGCGCTGGTTATGACGCTTGCTGCCGGGGTGATCGGCATGGCGCTTTCCGCAGTCATCACTTCCGCGATCGGCACGCTTCCGTTCCTCGGCCCCGCTTACGAAGACGATACCGGCAAAGTGGACATCCACCTTACTCTCTCGTTCGTCACCATGATGCTGTCCACAATAATTCTTGTCGTCGTCGGCGTGATCAGCGGCTGGCTCCCCGCCATGCAAGCCGCCAAACTAGACCCCGTCGAAGCTCTCCGCTACGAGTAAGCTTGGGAATGACGGCCGCGCCGAGCCAAAAAAATCGCCGATAAGTAGGAAACCAGTGGCGGCGACGGAGCACTATTCCGCCTCCGCTCTGCGATACCTCTGCGCTCTCAGCGTCTCTGCGTTATATTTTTCTTGAATTTCGTTCTTAGCTTTGCCCGAGGATGGAGTCGAAATACGCCAGCATGTCCGGCGAATCCCACTGCTGGTAGCCGACGAACTTGCGAGCGATCTTGCCGTGGCGGTCGATCACGTACGTCTCCGGGTACATCGACGTGCCGTAGGATTGTGCGATGGGCGAATGATTGTCTCTGGTGAGCGGATCGCGATAGGTTGGGAAAACCACACCCTGTTCGCGGAGGAATTTGTCGTAAGCGGCGGGGTCCTCGTCGGCCGCAACGCCGAAAATGACGCCGTTCCGCGCTTCGATGTGTCTCTGCAGACGGTTTAGCGCCGGAGTTTCCTCGACGCACGGCGGACACCAGGTCGCCCAGAAGTTTAGGACCACCACCTTGCCCTTCAGATCGGTCAGATGCCCGGGCTTCCCAGCAATCTCCATCGGGAAGTCTCGCGCTGTCGTGCCGGCAATCGAGGCTTCGCCTTGGCGGTAAGTCGGCATCGCAAATAGGAATACAACCCCAATCGCGGCCGCCAAGACTCCCCACGCTGCTATTTTCTGAAGGATTCTCATCAAATGCTATACTAACGCAATCAGCCCCAATCGGGAAACGACCCTTCCGCACCCAAATAGACTATGCATAGCGACGCACACAATCCGCCTACCACCGGAACTCCCGTCGCAGACATAGCAGCAGGCTCCGTCACAGTCATCGTTCCGGCCCGGAATGAAGAGGCGGTCATCGCGGCGTGCATCTCTTCTCTGGCGAACCAACCGGAAATTGCCGAAATCTTGGTGGTAGACGATCAATCCACGGACGGGACGGCCAGCGTCGTGCGCGGTCTCATGGAGAAAACTCCCAACCTGCGCCTTCTGGAAGCCGGCGAATTGCCCGATCGCTGGGTGGGGAAGAACCACGCCCTGTGGGTTGGAGTGCGAGAAGCGAAATCCCCCTGGCTTCTGTTCACCGATGCTGACGCAGAGCACGAGCGAGATTCCGTCGCCCGCGCACTCCAAATTGCCCAGGAACAAGCAGTTGCCTTGGTCTCATTCTCTCCCGAGCAAACCACCGAGACCTGGTATGAAAAAGCCCTCATTCCCTATATCTATCTGCGTCTGGCCAAGCGCTTCTCGTATGAAAAGGTGAATGATCCAAACTCGCCGGCCGCTGCCGCCAACGGCCAGTTCTTGATGATGCGCCGCGAAGTCTACGATGCGATCGGCGGCCATTCCGGTGTCGCCGGTGAGGTTCTCGAAGACCTCGCCCTCGCCATGCGCGTGAAGGCCGCTGGCCATCGCATCTCATTCGGCTCCGGCAAAGGCATCGTCCGCGTGCGCATGTACCGCACCTTTCAGGCGATGTGGCAGGGTTGGAAGAAAAATCTCTATCGCTTGATGGGTGGCACACCGTGGACGGTTTTCCGCGAAATAGAGTCAAACCTGCCTTGGATTCCGCTTCTCATGATCGCCCTGGGACTGAAGTTTCCCTTTTTGCTTTTCCTGGGCGTTTTGCTCCTGATTGCCCGCCAAACCGGCTACGGCCTTGATCTGGCTCGTAACCAATATCCCTTCTCCTTCATCTTTTATTACGTGCCCGGCGTGGCGTTGTACCTTGCAGTGCTCTGGGCGTCCTACCGGGGCCATGTCAATGGAAGAATCGAATGGAAAGGCCGGGAATACTCCGTTGGAGCTCCCGAACCGGTAAAATAAGCGAGCGCCCATGGTTCTTCTAACGCGAAAAATCGAGTTTGCCGCTTCGCACCTCTACCACAACCCGAATTTCTCGGCAGAGGAGAATCGCCGCATTTTTGGAAAGTGCAACAACCCCCACGGCCACGGGCATAATTACACACTGGAAGTAACTGTTGAGGGCGAGCCGGATCCGGTGACCGGCATGGTGCTGGACCTGAAAGAACTGAAAGAGATTCTCGATCGCGAAATCATGCAGCGTATGGATCATCGCCATCTCAACTATGAGGTTGCTGAACTGGCCGGGCAGATTCCTACCTGTGAAAACATCGCACGGGTGATCTGGCAACTGCTGGAGCCGAAAATCACACAGGGCCGGCTGCATCGCGTGCGACTCTATGAGTCACCCGACCTCTTCGCCGATTGCTACCGTAACGGCGCCAGCGCGGCAGGGAAGTCATGACTTACGCGCTCAAGATCGAACTCGGCCGCCGCTATCGATTCTCCGCGTCACACCGGCTGCACAGCCCGCATCTAAGCGAAGAGGAGAATTGCCGTGTCTTCGGGAAATGCAACAATCCCTATGGTCATGGCCACAACTACGTGCTCGAGGTCAGCTTGTCGGGAGAAGTTGACCCGGCCACCGGCATGATTGCGAATCTCGCCGATCTGGACGCCTTCGTCGATCGCCAGGTGCTTGAGGATTTCGATCACAAGTCGCTCAACGAAGATGTCCCCGCATTTCGCGATAAAGTGCCCACCACCGAGAATTTGTGCGTCGAGATTTTTGAACGTTTGAAATCCTTCCCCAAGGCCAAGCTCGAGCGTATCCGCGTCCAGGAGACCGGGAACAACAGCTTCGAGTACGCAGGGGACAATCAAGAAGGGAACCGGTCGTGACCAAGCCAACGGAAGAAATTCTTCTGAACGATCAAAAGGAACTCGACGCGCGCAGGATCGCCTGTCACATGCGCGAGATCATCAAAATTATCGGCGAGGACCCGAATCGCGAAGGGCTGCGCAAAACGCCGGAACGGTTTGAAAAAGCGCTGAAGTTCTTGACCAGTGGTTACCATCAAAACCTGGATCATGTGTTGAACGGCGCGACGTTCAGCGTGGCTTACGACGAAATGGTCATCGTCAAGGACATCGAGTTCTTCAGCCTGTGCGAACACCACCTTTTGCCGTTCTTCGGCAAGGCCCACATAGCCTATCTTCCGGACAAGCGTGTTCTGGGCCTCAGCAAAATTGCCCGCGTGGTCAACATGTTTGCGCGCCGTCTGCAGATTCAAGAACGCATGACCAGCCAGATCGCGCAGGCCATTGAAGAAAAAATCGCTCCCCAGGGCGTCGGCGTGATTATTGAAGCCCGCCACCTTTGCATGCAGATGCGCGGCGTGGAAAAGCAGCACGGCCAGGCTGTAACCAGCGCCATGCTCGGCGCTTTCCGCCACAACAAGCAGACGCGCGACGAATTCTTGGCGCTGTTGCGCCGCAAGAATTCCTAACTTCAAATCATCTGTTTGGTCCAAAAGCCTAACGACGAGAAGAATTTTCTTCGTCAGGCTTTTTGCTTTTGCGCTGCCCGAGCGCGGCGAACGCGCGCGCGATTGCCGCAAGTGCGGTCGTTGCACCAGCGCTTGGTCCTGGCTTTGGTTGGATCGTGGAACACCCACCGGCAATCGGAATTCGCGCAGACTTTGATGCGCTCGACCTCGTGGTTCGCCAGCATTTCCCCAAAGGAAGTGGCAATGCGTGAGATCACCCAATCCCAATCGCTACGCATTGGAATTGTCTCGGAGCGGATTCCATTTTGGTCCTGTACGAGTCTTTGTCGAACCGGTACGTTCAACACTTGATTCAATGTCGAGAGTTCCGTTCGGCCGAGAGATGCTCTGGCTGCAAGTTTTTCCGCCGCGCGGCGCAGCAAACTACGCAACTGGACCAATTTGCGGCGCGGAACATCTTTCGAGGGAAAGGGATAAAGCTCCCAATGCTCCAGGAACGCAGCGAGCCACCGCGGGTTCGTGAGGTGATCGGTGAGCTTCCCAAATCCATTCCATTCCTCGCTGTTGACGAGGTCGACCCACGGAGCGACCTTGCCGAAGCCCGTCTCGCCGAAGATGTTATGCAATGGTTTCATTGTAATGGCTTAAATGAACTTGACTCGTTACCTCCAGTCGCTTATGCTACCGTAATGAGTATAACAAAGTTAGGACATTACAGCAATCAGGATATCGAATTTCGTGCCCCAGCTAGCCCGCTCGAGGTCCGGTGAACCGATGTCCCTGAAATCCCCGACTGTCAGCGAAGTGCTCCCGGCCTCACTGGCTCCGGCGCGTCTGCGCTCGAATCGCGCCACGGTTGTTTTTTCCTTCCTTTCCATTTACTTCATCTGGGGTTCCACGTACCTTGCCATCCGCTACGCCGTGGAAACGATTCCCCCGCTTTACACTGCTGGTCTCCGCCACTTGGTCGCCGGCGCGATTCTCTTCGTGTGGTGCCTGGCAAAACGTCTTCGACCCACCTGGGCGCAAGTCCGCGCCAGCATCATCATCGGCGCATTCTTTTTTCTCATTGGCCACGGCACGCTTCACTGGGCGGAACAAAAAGTACCCTCTGGCCTGGCTTCATTGCTCATCGCTAGCGAGCCTATATGGGTGTTTCTTCTCAGCGCTTTTGCCGCCCGCCGGTGGCGTTTGAATGCGGTCCTTCTCGCCGGCATTTTATTGGGATTCGGAGGCGTCGGCCTGCTGATGGGCCGAAGCGCATTAAACTCCGGTCCCGGCGTATTTGTCGGCTCACTCGCCGTTATAGTGGGCGCATTTTCCTGGTCCGTGGGAATTGTCTACTCCCGGCGGTCGCATCTCTCCGGACACCCGCTTCTCTTGTCGGCACTCTCGTTGCTGGCGGGCTCCGTGCAACTGCTTCTGGTCGGAACGGCCCTCGGGGAATACCGCGGATTTTCCTTCGCATCCGTTTCGATGCGTTCTTGGTTGGCGCTCGGCTATCTCATACTCTTCGGCTCGGTCGTGGCCTTCACCGCCTACAACTGGCTCCTCGAGCACTACTCTCCCACGCTCGTAGCGACTCACACGTACGTCAATCCCATCGTTGCCGTTCTATTTGGATGGTTGTTCGCCGGAGAAGCTGTCACGCTCAACGTGCTCCTCTCCGCCGCCCTGGTTATTGGCGCCGTCATGTTGGTCGATCGCGGCATGACACGCCTGCAGCAGAGCCCTGAGCGCTCGCAGATTTGATGTGTCGAAGCAATGAAAAAGGCGCGCCAGCCCACCAGCCAGCGCGCCACTCTCTACATTTTCAATCGACTTCGAGGCCTTACTTCCTTCCCAAACACGTCATGCGCGTGCATGAAAAGCCGATCCCAGCACCTCGAAGTTTTTGTTCTCTGACTAAAAACTTAAAACCAACAACTAGATGCCCCCCATCATTACATCTTCGAGAT
>JBGPIX010000114.1:0-14544 GCA_041485085.1 Candidatus Acidiferrum sp. | reverse complement strand
GTAGCGATAACGTGGAATGTGGTAGGTGGTGGTTTGCAAAGCGCCGGCGTAAAACGTGCTGGCGACTCCATACGATCCGTAAGCGCCGCCGTCAATCAACGTCTGGAGATGCATGCCGGTGATTGCGCCATCTTTTTTCACGCCGGTCTTGAATTTCATCAGGACCGGATGTCGGCCGCGGTGACAATAAAAAACTTCTTCACGCGTCAGGCAGATTTTGATGGGCCGGTCAAGCATGAGAGCGGCTTTGGCTACAACAATTTCGTGATTGAACGGATCGCTTTTCCCGCCGAAGCCGCCGCCGTTCGGAGTGGCGATGACGCGAATGTGCGCGGGCGGCATTTCGAGGACCTTGGCAAGGGCGCGATGGAGATAATGAGGGGTTTGCGTGCTGGACCAGATGGTCAGCTTTCCATCGGGATCCTTGATGGCCACGGAAGCATGTTGCTCGATGGGGAGATGGGTGTTGCCCTGAAAGAAAAAAGTGTCCTCGAAAATTTCATCAGCTTGGGCAAAGCCTTCTTCCACATTGCCGAATTCCAGCGCCACAAATTTATGAATGTTTCCCTCTTCGCCGTATTCGTGAATCCGCGGCTCGGGAGTCGCCAGAGCTTCCTCGGGATCGGAAATTGTCGTGAGGATTTCGTAGTCGACATCAATCAGGTCGAGCGCTCCGAAGGCCGTAAGCTCCTCGCGTGCGATGACGGCGGCGACGGGATCTCCAACGTGGCGTACGCGATCGACACAAAGAGCCTGTTCGTCCTGGCTGACGGGAAGAATTCCGTACTGGATGGGAACGTCCTTGCCGGTGAGCACGAGATACACTCCCGGGTGAGCAGCGGCGCGCGACGAGTCGATTTTTCGGATGCGCGCGTGAGGATGAGGAGAACGCAGAAGTCTGCAGTACGCCATGCGCGGCAGGAAGATGTCGTCGGCGAAGCGGGTCTGGCCGGTCACCTTCGCGCGGGCATCGACTCGGCGGCGAGGGACGCCGATCACGCGAAGATCATCTCCGGGTGCTTTTGATGCGTCGGCAGGCGCCTTTCGCGAATCTTTTTCATTCGGCATCCATTCTCCTCCTGAGTACTCCTCTGTGGACTCGCCGCGCCAATTACGTTATGGAACTCTTCTGGTCCGCGATCTTGAGCACTGCGGCTTCGACAGCTTCGAAAATCTGAAGATAGCCGGTGCACCGGCACAAGTTTCCAGAGATCGCTTCGCGGATTTGATCGCGAGTGGGGTGAGGATTGTGATCCAGCAAAGCCTTCGCAGTCACCAGAATTGCTGGGGTGCAATAGCCACACTGTGCCGCGCCGAGATCGGCGAAAGCATCCTGCAACGGGTGAAGATTTCCGTCCTCACCCATACCTTCCACGGTTAGAACTTGCTTTCCACCGCACTCGAGCGCCAGGACGAGGCAAGAAAGGACGGGCTTGCCGTCCAGAAGAACGGCGCAAGCTCCGCACTCTCCGAGTTCACAGCCGTGCTTTGTGCCGGTGTGGCCGAGATCCTCGCGCAGTACCTCAAGCAAGGTCTTGTAGGGTGCGAAGGAGACATCGGTTTCTTCGCCGTTCAGCGTGAATCGTATTTGTGCCGTTTTTTGCGATTCAATGGGCAGTGTGGACACGATCAATCACCTCGGAAAAAAATTACCGGGCCGATACGCGTACATTCTTGTCCCGCTGAACAGGAGCACGGACGGCGCGATGTGGCTCACGCTCCAACTCGAGCCACTGGAGAGCATCCGGTTCGGCCAGCAAACCCCGGATCAGATAGTCCCCAAATTTCTCCGCGATATCCGCCGCGGTCAGCGGACCTTCAGGGCTGAACCACTGGACGCTCCAGTTCAGACTGCCGAGGATGGCGCGAACAGCGAGCGCCGGATCGCACGGAGCGAATTCCCCCGAGCGCATGCCTGCAACGATTAAGTGGCGCACGCCTTCTTCGTACCTGTCGCGTTTTGTGACCAGATAGCGTTGCTGGCGGGGAGGCAGCGCCGTCGTCAGGAGATGGGCAGCGGATCCCTCGACTTCGTCGAGTACGCAACGCAAGTGCGATGCGATTACCATGCGCAGCTTGATGGCGGAGCTCGTTCTCATGCGGCGAGCTTTGTCGAGCGCGGCGATCATGCGGTCCAGGGAGTTATCCTGGCAAAAGAAGAGAAGGTCGTGCTTACCCCGGAAATAGTTGTAGAGATTTGCCGGGGAAAGCGCTGCGGCAGCGGCAATATCGCGCATGCCGGTTTCCGCGAATCCACGAACGCGGAACTCTCTTCCCGCGGCGCGCAAGATTTCCAATCGCCGCGCAAGATAACGCCGCCTGACATGGCCATTGCGTTGATTGTATGCCCGGTTGTTTGACAACTTCGTGCTCCAGCACCTAAACAGCGGGAAGGCTGCAGGGTTGTTCCGCTTCCTAGTGTCCACCTTCAGACCACCACTGTCAAAGGATTCTGAACAACTGTTCAGAAGAAGAACCGCTGTTCAGTATTGCGAGAAACAACACTCAAACTCTCAAAGGCAGGGAGCGGTGAGGGCGCCGGGCTAGCTTGGCTTTACGGAATGCTGTCGCGGCGTCGGAAGCGGCGGGCTTTCATCTCAAAATGGGCGAGGGTGCCGGGTCTTGCCACTTTGACCGTCGGGCGCAGCGAGAGTGCGTGATAGATGGCTTGCTCGACGTGCGTCCGCACATGTTCTGTATCATTGCCGGATACAACTTCGATCTCCACTTCGAGCTGGTGCATCTCGTGTACGGTTGTCACCGTGATCTGAAACTCGTCCACGCTTCCGAACTGGCGGATTACATTTTCAATCGCCGTGGGATAGACATTCACGCCGCGGATGGTAACCATGTCGTCGCTACGGCCGAGGAGCCCACCATCAAAACGGGCGAAAGTGCGCCCGCAGCCGCAAGGAGTCAGATTCAGCTTTACGAGATCTCCTGTGCGATACCGGATCACCGGGAACCCGGCGCGGCCCAGGTTTGTAATCACTAGTTCTCCAGTTTCTCCGGAGGCTGCTTCCTGACCCGTTTGCGGGTCGATCACTTCGGCAATGAACTCACTTTCGATAATATGAATTCCGCCGGGTTGGAGTTCACATTCAAAACTGTGCGCGCCGACTTCGGAGGCGCCGGCGTGATCGAAGCATTTGGCGCCCCACGCCGATTGAATGCGCGCTTTCGTGCGCGCCACGTTTGCTCCGGGCTCTCCCGCGTGGATCAGGGCACGCACCGAAAGCGATCGCATGTCAAAATGTTCTTCGCGAGCGACTTCCGCCAGTCGCAGGGCATAGGTGGGGGTACAGCACACCACGGTCGCTCCGAGATCGCGCATCATGTGCAGACGTTGGATGGAATCCCACCCGCCGCCGGGAATCATCATTGCGCCGACCCGCCGCGCACCCTCGACCGCGGCCCAGAACCCGATGAAAGGGCCGAAAGAGAAAGGCAAGAATACACGGTCCGCGGCGGTCACTTCAGCGCCTCTCAGCACGTGCCCCCAGCAGTGACCCCACCAATTCCAACTTTCTGGAGTATCCAGTACACGCATCGGAGTGCCCGTGGTGCCAGAGGTCTGGTGGATGCGCGTGTAGGCGTCCAGAGAAAAAGTCACATTGGTTCCAAACGGCGGGGCCTCTTCCTGCGCACCCACGAGTTCGGATTTGCATGTGAAAGGGAGTTTCTGGAAATCGGGGAGCGAGTGAATGTCGCCGGGAACCATGCCCGCGTCTTTCCATTTCTTGGTGTAGAAACGGTTGCGCCCGGAAATCTCCCGAAGAAGTTTTTGAAGCTTCTCGACCTGAAGCGTTTGCAAACGTTCCCGTGACGCCGTCTCATTGACCCGGTCGAAGAAGGGCATCGTTATCCTCAGTTGCTGAATGACTCCAAGAATTCACAATATGAAATCACGTTTCATACCCTGAAATGCCCGCCGAAACGACCACTCAACGCGGAAACAGCCGCGCCGCATTGTCGTACAAAATCTTGCGCTTCGCCGCAGGCCCGATGGGCAGAGCGTTGAACTTTTCAATGTTTCCCTTGATCTCCGGCACGCCGGGGCCAGGCCAGTCCGTGCCCCACAATACTTTGTCCGCCACGTCCTCGATTCGCGGAAAATATTCCATTAGTTTCTGCGGCGGGATACCGGAAATATCCATGTACATGTTTTTGTGGCGACGAACCAGGAAAAACGCTTCGTTCATCCATAGGGGTCTGCCGCCATGAGCGAGAATGACCACCAGATTCGGATAGTCAATGCTCACATCGTCGCAGAGCATGGGCTGCGCATGCAGGTTTCTCGCACCAGGGAAAATGGAAGTTCCTGTATGAATCATGATCGGCATGCCATTCGCTTGCGCTCGTTCGTAGACCGCCGCCAGGCCGCGATTGCCGTCCATGTAATCATTCGGGGATAACACTTGGTGCGATGGATGCATCTTGATCGCGCGAATGCCGAGCTTTGCGAGGCGGTCCACTTCCGTGCCCGGATCGGGAACCGTTCCAGGAAGCACTCCGCCAAACGCGATCAGGCGATCCGGCGCCGCGCTGCAATACTTTGCACTCCAATCATTCACTTCCGGCGTAAAACCAATAATCTTTGGAGCGACGTAGTTAATCAGCCCAGCGCGCTCCACGCCGAGTGTGTCCAGAAATGCAAGGAACGCTTTTGGATCGGCAGAATATCTTTCCACGTCGGCATAGTCCTTGCGCCCATGCTTGATCAATTCCAGCGCCGACGGTTTCACCATGTGGTACGGCATGATGTGCACATGAATGTCGATGATTGGTTCCAAGAGTTCCCGTCCTCCGCTGGATTCGAATTGCCCCGCCAATCTGCCTGAGATAATTGCGGATCGACTTCGCTAACCGTGCCCCGCACCGCCAGAACTCGCCAATTTTTTCAAATCCACGCTTTCATCCGCCGCCTGTTCGGGCGTCAATTGTACCCGGTTGGCGAGGAATTTACGGCCTATCATATGGTCAAGCGGGCGATTTATCGAGTCGATTGCGATGAGATGGCCATGTTTGAAGTAAAAAACGGAGAGCTTTCTGCTTTCCACGTTACCGCGAGTAACAAGGGAATCGTGGCCATTCGAAATGCCGGCCATCTGCAGTTTCACGTCGAATTGATCGGTCCAAAACCAGGGCAACGCTCGATAAATATTTCGGCGGCCTGCAATTGTGGCGGCGACGCATTGCGCCTGGTCGGCTGCGTTTTGCACGGATTCCAACCTGACTCGTGTGCCGGCAAATTCGCAGGGAAACTCGGCACAGTCTCCAATGGAGAAAATGTTTTCGTCGTCTGTTTGCAGATACTCGTTCACGGCGATGCCATTCGAAACGCGAAGCCCGGCCTTCTGAGCAAGTTCGATATTGGGAAGGACGCCGACGCCGATTAGTACCAAGTCGGTTGGGTATCGAGTGCCGTCGCGCAGCAGGACTCCTTGCACTTTTCCGCCCGAGCCTTCCAGGGCGGAAACGGATGCGCCGCACACTACCTTGACGCGTTTGCTAGTGTGTAGCTCTCGATAAAAATCAGATATGACCGGAGCGACGGCCCGCGACATCAGCCGAGGCAGTGCTTCGAGGATAGTCACGGATTTCCCGAGCGTGCAAGCCACTGCGGCGAGTTCGAGTCCGATGAATCCTCCACCCATGACCACAATTTCTCGAGCATTTGTCAGCTGTTCTTTCACAATCGAGGCTTCATCGAGCGTGCGAAGATAAAGCACTCCATCGAGATCCGCGCCTTGGAGCGACAACTTGCGATTGCGGGCGCCGACGGCGAGCACGAGTTTGTCGTAAAGAAAATGTTCGCTGGACTCAAGACTCATTCGTCTTGCGGTGCAATCAATGGAAGAAACTCGTTTGCCGGTGATCAAATCGATTTGGTGGTCTCGGTAGAATTGTTTTGGGCGCAGTTCGATGCTTTCGAGATCTTGCGTGCCCAGTGGGAAGCCTTTCGAAAGGGGCGGCCGTTGGTAGGGAATGTGCGGCTCTTCGCCGATGAGCGTTATCTTTTCTGAATAGCCTTCAGTCCGCAACGAGGCCGCCGTCTGGAAACCAGCTTGCCCGGTGCCGATGATGACGGTGCCGTTGCTCATTACCGCTGTTTCTCCGGCAATCGAACGATGAGGCCATCGAGGTCGTTGGTGACTTTAATCTGACAACTCAAGCGGCTGTTCGGCCGCCGCTCGACTGCAGCAATCTCTAGCACGGCTTCCTCGGTGTCTTGGGCCGGGGGGAGACGATTGAAGAATTGTTCATCCACAAAAACATGGCAGGTCGAGCACATACACACGCCGCCGCACTCGGCGACAATGCCGTCAATGCCATTTTTAAGCGCAGCCGCCATTACGGTGGTGCCAACGGGCACTTCAATTTCTCGGGAATCACCCGCGGGTGAAACATATACAACCTTGGGCATTTGCTAGATCACCTTTGTTCGCGAACATGGCAAGAGTACAGGCAGGCCACGCCGCATGCTTTTCGGGCAGTTTTATAATCAATTGAAACGGACGTATTCAAAGTTCAGCGGTTGATTGTTGATGCCGCGCGCCGGCGGGGCGATCCAATTTGCAAATTTCCCCGGCTCCACGACGCGTCCACTCATGAGCGATTGCACGAAGGCATGATCCTGCGGACTCGGGAGCCAATTGTATTGCTGTTTCTTCCAGGCCTCCTCGCTGAGAACTTCACCTTCGAGACTGATAAAGTGTCCCGCGAAATTTCCGATGGCGCGGTGAAAGCCCTTGTGCGGCAAAGTGAGGCGGAAAGGAATGGCTGCTTTGTCAATCACACGTTGCCAGCGGCTGATTCCAGATTCGATTTCCTTGATGTAGTCGTCGCGCAAGCGTTCGTTCAGCGCGGTCAAAGCAGGAACATCCTTGCGAACGATCTTGTCCCCAATCACTTCGTAAACGGAGTAGAGAGCCTCACTCAGCAAATGGTCATCATTAATCTTGGTCTCCTCAAATCGTCCCTTCAGGCCGCTGGTGAAATAGTTCGCGGCATTGGAGGAGACATCCGAACCATAAAGGTCGAGCGTCACGCTGTAGTGAAAATTCAAGTATCTCTGAATGGTCTGCAGATCGATAACGCCGAGCGCGCGTACGTCAGAGGGGTCCTCGAGCTTGTGCTCCCTCATGACTTCGCAAGTTCGCTGAATGATGCGGCTGATGCCCGTCTCCCCGATGAACATGTGATGGGCTTCCTCGGTGAGCATGAAGCGGCAAGTGCGGGCCAGCGGATCAAAACCAGATTCCGCGAGAGCACAGAGTTGGAATTTGCCATCACGGTCGGTGAAAAACGTGAACATATAAAAGGCCAGCCAATCCGGCGTCGGCTCATTGAAAGCGCCAAGAATGCGTGGATTGTCGGCATCTCCAGAGCGCCGCGCGAGAAGCGATTCGGCTTCCTCGCGGCCATCGCGGCCGAAGTAACGGTGGAGCAAATACACCATGGCCCAGAGGTGGCGTCCTTCTTCCACGTTTACCTGAAAAATATTTCGCAGGTCATACATCGAGGGACAAGAAGATCCCAGCATGCGCTGCTGCTCCACGGAGGCCGGCTCGGTGTCGCCCTGAGTGACGATCACGCGGCGCAAAGTCGAGCGGTATTCGCCGGGGACTTCTTGCCAGGCCGCTTGTCCTTTGTGAATCCCAAAATTCACTTCGCGCTTCTCGTCGCGCGGCTGCAAGAAAATGCCCCAGCGGTAATCCGGCATTTTCACGTAGCCGAACTGCGCCCAGCCGTCGGGTTCCACGCTGATGGCGGTTCGCAGGTACACTTCATAGTTGTGGCTTTCGTTCGGCCCCATGTCATACCACCAGCCCATGTACGCGGGCTGCCAATGCTCGAGGGCGCGCTGAAGGACGCGGTCTCTGCCCAAATCGACGTTATTGGGAATTTTTTCGGTGTAGTTAATCATGACGATCTCCTCAGAAGTACCGATTCGGGCCAGTCCATTAGACTCTTTCCCAATTGAATTTCACGGGCGCGCCAGTTCCGTACACCTTCAACGCTCCACTGGTCCCGACGGCATTCGGGCGGATGAAAATCCAGTTTTGCCAGGCAGAGAGGCGGCCGAAGATTCGCGTCTCGAGCGTCTCCGCCGGACCAAATCGCAGATTTGCTTCCAGCCCCGTGAGGGCATCCGGCGATTGCGCGGCGCGCGATTCGATCGCTTGGCGAATTTCATCTTCCCAGTCGAGATCATCGGGGGCGGCGGTAACCAATCCGGCGTCGAGCCCCTCGCGCGCGGAAAGCCTCTTTCCAATCACGCCGCGCAAGGCATCAATTTGTGGCTCATCACCGTAGAAGCGCGCCGCCAGCCGCGAAAGTTTGTTCACCATCGGCAACGGACCGAAGTTCATCTTCGAAAGCGTCATGCTCGCGACGTTTCCTTCTTCCTGGGAATCGCGCATGTAGATGCGGTCGGCGGCAAGCGCCAATTCGAGAAGCGTGCCGACAAAGCAGGCCCCAGGCTCGACAATGGCATAGATCGAACGGGATGTGACATCGATCCGGGCAAACGTCCGCCGCATCATTCCCAGCACTTCGCGAACAAACCAATTGTCCTGGTGATTCAGAATGAATTCGTCGGCGGCGAGCACGGCGTCGGGATTTCCAGCGGTCTTGAAAATCCAAAGGCCCAGCTCCAGTTCACTGGCGCGCAAAGTCAGAATGGCGTCATCCAGCTCTCGCGCCATTTGCAGCGGCCACCAATTTGCGCCTGCCGCAATTGCTTTTTCCAAGCAATTTTCAGTAACAAGCTCCGGGGCACGGACCGTGATCGTTGCCGTGCGAGCCTGGCGATCGCATTGCACGTCAACAAGTCCGTAGTGCAATCCGGCTTCATCGAGCGTCCTGTTCAGAGGAATCAGAGCCACACCCATTGCTCCAACGGGACGATTACTCTCTCCGGCAAGTTGTAAGGCGCGCTGTTTGATGTGCTCGGCAAACTGCTGAGTCTTGACGACGTCATCGACCAGCCGCCACTCCTTTGCTCTTTGGCCGCGAACGCCATCGGGATTCGTGCAAAACATGTCGGCATGGTCGCGGCGCACTTTACGCTTGTCCGTCACGCGAGTGAGTCCGCCCGTTCCAGGCAGAACGCCCAGCAATGGCAGCTCGGGAAGACTGACCGCCGAGGAGCGGTCATCCACGAGAATGATTTCGTCGCAGGCGAGCGCCAGTTCGTAACCACCTCCGGCGGTTGTTCCATTACAGGCGGCAAGAAATTTCAGGCCGGAATGGGCGCTCGCATCTTCGATGCCATTCCTGGTTTCGTTCGTAAATTTGCAGAAGTTCACTTTCCATGCGTGCGAGGAGAGCCCGAGCATGTAGATGTTGGCTCCCGAGCAAAAAATGCGATTCTTTGCACTGGTGATAATCACCGAGCGAATTTCCGGGTGTTCGAATCGAATGCGCTGCAAGGCGTCGTGCAGCTCGATATCCACGCCGAGATCGTAGGAATTCAATTTCAGTTTGTAACCCGGGCGGAGGCCGCCATCTTCGGCCACATCCATTGTCAACGTCGCCACCGGGCCGTCAAACGTGAGACGCCAATGCTTGTATCGCGAAGGATCGGTCTGGAAATCGACTGCTTCCAGCTTAGCCTTGGATTCTTGAGTTGCGACTACGTCCACAAAATCCTCCTACTGCAAATTCGATTGCAACGAAGTTCTTAATCTCGAAAAGCTGGCATCCACCGAACTGCCGGAGGTGTCGAGTTCCATATCCGCTTGGCGGTAGAGCGGCTCGCGTGATTCAAGTATTCGACGCAAGTCTTCCATGGCCTGGTTGTTCCCGGCCATGGCGCGAAAATCTCCCTGCTCCAGCACGCGGGACATGTGCTCTTCCGGCTGGGCCTTGATCCAAATGGTGTAGCAGTGGGAGAGCAGGTAGTCAAAAGTATCCTTTTCAGAAACCACGCCGCCTCCCACCGAAAGCACAGCGTATTCCTGCTCCGCGAGTACTCTCGTCAGAGTACGGCGCTCGATCGCTCGATAGCCGGATTGTCCGTAGAGCGAAAAAATTTCGCCGAGGGGCATTCCGGTGTCCTTCTCGATTTCTCCATCCAGTTCGATGAAAGGGACACGCATCTCCAACGCCAGTCTGGATCCCAGCGTGGACTTGCCGGCTCCCCGCAGCCCAATTAGCGCGATGCGCTTGCGGCGGACCTTCTCTCCCGGGCTGAAGTCGCGCATCAACCGAAAGACCACATCTTCGAGGCGATGATTGGGAAGACGTTCGAGGAATCGCTGGATCATCTGCTTTTCGGAAGGCTCTTCCACTTCGGGAGCGAATAATTCGACAAGTGAAACGTTGAGAGCAGCGGCAATACGGCGCAAAAGCACGATGGAGACGTTTCCTTCGCCAGCTTCGAGCTGTGCGAGGTGACGTTCCGATACATCCGATTCGCGCGCCACGACCTTGCGGGTCACACCTCGGAGGTTGCGCAATTGACGAACGCGCTTGCCAAGGAAGAGGAGGAAATCCCCATCGGGAATTGGGGTAGAGCGGGATAAAGTTGCCACCTTGGAATTGGTGCCGGCGGGTGTGCTCATACGTTCGCAGATCGAGCATGCATTATAATACAATTGGCCCTGATGGAGTCAAGAGTTCATGGGATCTCAGTGGAAGCGCTGCCCAATCCGAAACGCCCGGAATTGAAACCAATTTAAAGCATTTATATTCTGTTAGTTAGGATATTTAATCCAGGGTCGCACGAATGGAAGGCGTGGTTCCAATTCATGGGCACATGCAGTATTATTCCCCATCAAGAACGGCTCTCGGAGTTTGGCAGGACAGTGGATTGTTTGTTTCAGCCTAAGATAGTGAGATCAGCGGAGGATCAACGATGAAGTTAGCTAACTACGTGAGTGGTCAGTGGAGCGAAGGCACCGGTCCTGGTGAAATGCTCATCGATCCAGTTACTGGAGACGAATTGGCGAATATATCTTCCCAAGGTCTCGATCTTGGCGCCGCCCTAGCCTTTGCACGCACTCATGGCGGTCCGGCTCTCCGGGAACTCACGTATGTCCAACGCGCCGAACTGTTGGCCAAAATTTCCGATGTTCTGACGGCAAATCGCGACGAATATTTTCGGCTCTCGCTCTTGAACTTGGGAGCAAACCAGGCGGATGCCTCTTTCGATGTGGATGGAGCGATTTACACCATGAAGTACTACGCCAAGATTGGAAAAGCGCTGGCCGAAGGGAAAATGTTAAAGGAAGGCGCCCAGATTCCGCTGTCGAAGAGCGGGGTGTTTGCTGGGCAACATTTTTTGATGCCGTCGAAGGGCGCCGCCGTTTTCATCAATGCCTTCAATTTTCCCGCGTGGGGTCTCTGCGAAAAAGCTGCGCCAGCGTTGCTCTCTGGCGTCCCAGTGGTGGTTAAGCCGGCTTCCCCCACGGCGTGGCTGACGCACCGGATGGTGGAAGATATCGTCAAGGCGGGCATCTTGCCGCCTGGTGCGATTTCCATCATCTGCGGTTCGGCTCGTGAGTTGTTGAACCACGTTCGAGAGGAGGACATTGTTTCCTTTACGGGCTCGGCGGATACCGCCGCGCGCATTCGCTCTCATGCGAATGTGCTGCGCCGCTCTGTTCGGGTGAACATAGAAGCGGACAGCATAAATTCCGCAATTCTAGGGCCTGATTGTGCGCCTGGCACGGATCTGTTCGAACTACTGGTGAAAGAAGTTGTCCGCGAAATGACCCTGAAAGCGGGACAGAAGTGCACGACCATCCGACGCATCCTGGTTCCGAATGAGCATCTGAAAGCGTTTGGAGATGCGGTCACGGCGCGCTTGAGTGCCATCAAAGTAGGAAATCCCCGGAACCCCGATTCAAAGATGGGGCCCGTCGTGAACAAAGCCCAGCAGGCCGCCTGTTTGGAAGGGCTCGCCAAGTTGAAGGAAGAATGTGAGGTGCTGTTCGGAAGCGATAAGAATTTCCAACCAATTGATGCTGATCCGCAAAGATCCGCTTTCGTGCAACCGGCGCTGCTCGCCTGCAAGAACGGACTTGCCGCAAAAGCTGTGCATGACGTGGAGGTTTTCGGTCCAGTCGCAACGCTGGTGGCTTATGACGGTTTGGAAGAGCTCATTGCCATCACACGCCGGGGCTTAGGTTCACTTGTGGCCTCGGTCTTTTCCAATGATGCAAACTTCACGCGCGAAACGATTCTGGGAATCGCCGATCTCCATGGAAGAGTACTGGCCGTCAATTCAGCGGCTGGGGCCCAGCACACGGGCCATGGCAACGTTGTGCCAAGCTGTTTGCACGGCGGGCCAGGGAGAGCGGGAGGAGGCGAGGAACTAGCCGGATTGCGCGCCCTGTCGCTTTACCATCGCCGGTTCGTCCTACAGGGACCTGCCGATCACATCACGGAATTAGCGGGATTGTGTGCCGATGCTGCTTCCTTATATTCATAGTTTGAACACAACCTGATTATCCAGAAAATCTGTTAGTGAGCGACGTAGTTTGTAACCTTTTGTAACAACCAGGCCCCTGCCTCAGCCCTCCTGTAGTTCATCTAACTCATTTAATATAAATAACTTACATCCATTAGACCGTTGGGTCCGAACGTGCTGTTCTATGGGTGCCCAGAGCGCACTTCGACTGGGCAGTTTCCCTGGAGTACACGAATGAAACAGTGCTCGTACCGCAAGCAACAAGGCTTCTCCCTGCTAGAGATCCTGACCGCTCTCGCCATCATTTCCATCATTCTGGGGATGGCGATGATGAATTACGGCAGCATCCTGCCGAATTTCAAGGCCAATTCGGCCATGGACCAACTGCTCTACCGGTTGCGCTCAGCGCGCGAGCAGGCTATCGCTCATCGCCGCGAGGTCCAAGTGCAATTTGTGGGGAACAACCAGATTACGCTCACCGAGATTTGGCTCATCGGTATTGCTCCACCGCCCAGCACCTACACCTTTGAAGGCGGAGCCCAGTACGTAACTTTCGCCGGACTCCCTGACACGCCAGCGGCCTTTGGAAATAGCGCACCTGTTTACTTTGAGGGACTCTCCGGTGGACCACCGATTATGAAATTCACCACAAACGGGTCTTTGATCGATGGAGGAAACACATTGGTCAATGGCACGGTTTTTCTGGGGATTCCCGGCCGGGCCTCAACAGCCCGTGCCATTACGGTTCTTGGCGCCACTGGCCGCGTTCGTGAATACCACTGGGACGGCACCCAGTGGCAGGAATAGGGAGAATGCTCATGTCGCGAAATAAACGCCAACGCAACTCACAGTCGGGATTCACCATACTGGAAGCAATCATTGCCATCGTGATTCTGTCCTTCGGCATCTTGTCCCTAGCAGCGGTTTATGCACAGGGCATCCAGGTAGCGAACATGACGCAGCTGGATTACATTGCCGAAAAGAAAGCCGAAGAAGCCGTGGAGACCATTTTCGCGGCGCGCGACTCCAAACTGCTGGCGTGGACAAACATTCGCAACGTAACAGGAGCGGGCGGAATCAATGACGGTGTTTTTGTGGTTGGACCACAACCCCTTCTCGCCGCTGGCCCCGACGGGCTATACGGCACAGGTGACGATGACACGGCCAACCCAGATACGGTGATCCTGGGTCCTGGCGCGGACAAAATTCTGGGTAATTCTGATGACATTGTGATGTCGTTGAAGAACATGACCCGCACGATCGACATTGTGGACGTCCCCGGTGAATCGGGGCTCCGGCAGATCACCATCACTTTAACGTACACCGTGGGATCAATGAGGCGGCAGTACACCCTAGTCAGCTACGTCGCGCAATTCTCGTGATCGTGGATTGAGGAGCAGCTTATGAAGAAAAATTCGGGATTCACGCTGGTGGAATTAATTATCGGAATGGGCGTGACCATGGTGGCACTGGCGGCCGCGGTGCTGATGTTCCGCGATTCCACCAGGGCCAACACCAATGTCACGCAAACCTCGGATATGAGCGACAACATGCGCGCGGGGCTCAACCTTATCGTGCAGGATCTCATTCAGACGGGCACGGGGATACCCACTGGCGGCATTTCCATCCCCAACACTCCGAACGCAGCTGGTTGCAACACAGGGGCTAAGGTCAAGCGGCCCCCCGCTGTGCTAAACCTGACTTTCAACGGTCCTAACTCCGCGAACGTCGGATGCAATGTCATTCTTCCAGCTATTGAGCCCGGCAACGCTTTAGGGCCTACAGTGACAAGCCCGGATGGGACCTCGGGTCCACAAACCGACATCGTCACCATGATGTATGCCGACAATACGCTGGCGCTGGATCAGAGGCCCATCACTGGCCCGGCCTGTCCGACGGGAAAAATCGCGGCGGATGGATCCCAAATCGACTTTGGCTCCTCTCCAGGCTGCGCGACTCTCGGTGCGGCGGGCATTCCGGTCAATCCCGGCGACCTGCTGATGCTCTACAACGCTCACAATCCCAATGGCATCCTGCAAACGGTCAGTTCGGTCGCTGGCCAAATCGTGAAATTTAACGCCAACGATGCGTTCAACCTCAACGGGCGCACGGCATCGGAAACT
>JBGPIX010000113.1:0-14548 GCA_041485085.1 Candidatus Acidiferrum sp. | reverse complement strand
CTCCTCGTGAGACACGTTGCTGTGCATGCAGGCGTCGTGCAGGGACTTCTCGCCTCCGCAGCAATAATCGACTCCCCCATCCTCCAGGACCTTCTTCGCACGCGGACTTGCGGCCGCAATTTCTCCCACTCTTGTCGTGCCAGTGAAACTCATAGTCGCCTCCCCTACTCTTCTAGTTTGGAGGGAGGCAAAGTAGGGGGCAGTGACTAAAGTCACCACGGCAAAGAAAGCCGTTCGAATGGGAGAGTCATTCAGGAGAGGTCAATTCGCGCTTCAACCCCGCGACATCTTTCACCACCAGCTTGCGCCCTTCCACTTCCAGGAATCCCTCGGCCTGTAGCCTGCTTAGATTCCGGGACACTAGCTCCCGAACCGTGCCGAGTTCCGCCGCAAAGTCTTGATGGCTCTTGGTCAATTCCAACCGGATTCCATCTTTCGAAGGTGTGCCGTCAACTTGGGCAAGTTGCAGGAGTAACGCGATGAGGCGCTGGCGCACCGTCGTGAAGGACAGCTCCTCGATGATCCCAATTAAGCGGCGCAGCCGCGATCCAACCACCGCGATCACTTTCAGCGCCACGTCCGGATGCTCCCGGCAAAAATTCTGAAAGTCCTTCCGGGAGATGAAGACAAGCTCCGAATCTTCCGATGCCGATGCCGCCGCCGGATAGTTGCCGCCGTCGAACACCGGAAGCTCGGCAAACGAACTCCCGGGACCTTCGATTGCCAGCACCTGCTCTCGGCCTGCTGAAGACAACTTGAAGATTCGAATCTTGCCTGAAGCCACAAGGAAAAGGCCCTTACACGAATCACCTTCGGCGAAGAGCAGTTCGCCTCGCTGCAGGTTCTTCCTGCTCGCTCGGCCAGCCAAGCCCTGAATTTCAATTTCGGTAAGGCTAGCGAAGAGTGCGGTCTTACGAAGTACAGTTTCAACGCTGTCTTTCATTGGCCCGATCCGCTCTCGTGGTGGGTTGTTGCCTTAGAGCCCCGCAATCACTTCTATCTCTACAAGCGCGTCCTTCGGAAGGCGTGACACTTGCACAGTCGAACGCGCCGGGGGCGCTGACGTGAAATACTTCGCGTAGACTTCATTCATGGCCGTGAAATCGTTCATGTCCTTCAAGAAAACCGTGGTCTTCAACACGTGATGGAGATTCGAACCCGCCGCCTCCAGAATACCCTTCACGTTTTCGAGCACGCGTTCCGTCTGCTGGCCAATGCCCGTCCCGGTCATCTCGCCCGTTTTCGGATCCAGTGCCACCTGCCCAGAGACGTACAAAAATCCATTCGCTCGAATGGCCTGCGAATACGGTCCGATGGGTTTTGGCCCCCGTTCGGTCAGAATCACGTCCCTCATGCGGTGATCTCCTTTTCAGATTGGACCGTGGCCGCGGCAGTGTCGCCGTAGCGGGAGAGATTCACGGGGTCCGGGGAATAAGCATATCGCAGAAGATGGATTTGCTGCTAAGAGCGCTGGCCAAAAACTAGCGCGAACGGCGGCCGCGCGTTCGGACGAAACCGGTATTCGCGTGATTCCGAGTCGCTTCGCGCAGCGACGCTTCCTTGTCGGCTTGCGCGTCGGTCATGCCCTGATTGATGCGCTCGAGAATTTGTTTTTCGGTGAGCCCCGTATTTTTCAGGCGGCCGATTTCCGCGCTGCTCATGGTCGGCTGGCCCTTTAATCTCCGGTGCAGAATCCAATCAACGGCGGAATTGGAAAGACCCACGAGCCGGAGCATCACGGCGTTTCCGCTGATGCTGTCCAGTTGATCCGTTTTCGCGATTTCCAGAATCACCGATTCGGAGTAGCCCGCGCGCGTGAGGTTGATGGCGGAATCGGCGCTCGTGAATAAATGCTGACGCTGGTGCGCGTCGGTAACCAGAGTGACGCAGACATCATCGCTGATCCCCGCTTGTTTTAATTTCACGAGTTGCGCGACTTCCAAATCCGAAGTGTTCAACTTCTTCAGTTGCTCGACGTTGCTGGACCACATCCCCGCTTGATCGAGGGGACGATAATCCGTGAGCGGATGCTTATCGCATCCGCTGACGCGGAAGAGGACGAACACACCGAGAAGCATGAGCTTGTACCGCATGACTCTATTGTATCGGGAGCAACGGGGAAGACTGGCAAGTGTGTTGTCCGAGATACCCGTGCGAAAGGACAGGTGGGGCAAGCTCTCAGTTCTCAGTCTTTAATTCTTACTTTTTGGTTTCTCTCTTTCTTCCACTGAATACTGAACACTGTGGACTCATAACTCCAGTTCACTGGCCGGGCTGGTAGACGCGTTCGACGCTGGAGACGCCGGAGATTTTTTTGATGTTGACGAGGATAGTTTCCAGCTGGCGTTTGTCGGCGATTTCGAGATTGGCGTCGATGCGGGCGTTGGTGCGATCGGGGCGGCTCTCGAGATTGTGAATGTTGGAACCGGCTCCGCTGATCACGGCGGTGATGTCGGCGAGCAGGCCGGCGCGGTCGCGCGCGCGAATGGTGAGCTGGACGGGAAACTTTGCTTCCGAGCTGCCGCCCCACTCGACGGCGATGCGGCGTTCGGTCTGGTACATCAAATTTTGGACGTTGGGGCACTGGCGCGTGTGCACGGCGACGCCGCGTCCACGGGTGATATAGCCGACAATTTCATCACCAGGAATCGGATTGCAACACTTGGCGCGGTAGACCAGCAAGTCGTCGTGGCCTTTGACGACGAGCGGAGCTTCGCCAAAGCCCAGCATGCGCTTCACGGTCTTTACAAGGGTCGGCTTGGCGTCACCGCTCTCCGGCTCTGCGGCTTTTTCCGGTTCGCCCAGAAGACGCGTGAGTACCTGACGGGCGGAATATTTTCCGAAGCCGACAGCAGCGTAAAGATCTTCGACTTTAGCGAGACCGTAATCGGTGATGAGTTTGAGAACATCCGCTTCCGGAATTTTCTTGAGGCTGCGGCCGAAATGACGCGCTTCGTTTTCGAGCAGGCGCTTGCCCATTTCCGTGGCTTCTTCACGTTCCTGCTCGTTGATCCAATGGCGAATTTTGCTCTTTGCGGAAGAGGATTTAACGAAGCTAAGCCAATCGCGACTGGGGTGGTGGCCTTTCTGCGTGAGAATTTCAACCACATCGCCGCTGGCGATTTCATGCCGCAGCGAAACCATCTGGCCGTTCACTTTCGCGCCGACGCACTGGTGGCCCACTTCGGTGTGGACCATGTAGGCAAAATCGACGGGAGTGGCGCCCCGCGGAAGTTCGAGGACACGGCCTTTTGGCGTGAAAGCGTAGACTTCGACCGGCGCGAGATCCACTTTCAGGGTGGAGAGAAATTCTCCGGGTTCCTGAAGTTCCTGCGACCACTCGATGAGCTGTCGCATCCAGGCGATGCGCTGGTCGTCGTCCTCAGAGGCCGGCTTTCCGGACTTGTATTTCCAGTGAGCGGCAACACCTTCCTCCGCGATACGGTGCATTTCCTGCGTGCGGATTTGCACCTCGAACGGCTGGCCGCTGTGAATCACGGTGGTATGCAACGACTGATAGAGATTGGGGCGAGCGATGGCGATGTAATCCTTGAAGCGGCCGGGTACGGGACGCCAGATGTGATGGACCACGCCAAGGGCGGCATAACAGTTGCGCTCGGAATCGGTAATCACACGCACCGCAAGCAAGTCGTAGACCTTGGCGAGACCGATTTCCTGGCGGATAAGTTTGCGGTGAACGGAATACAAGCCTTTTATGCGCGATTCGAGCTCGGCGGGAATGCTGGCTTCGACGAGCTTGGTCTGGATGGTGGCCTGGACTTCCTCGAGAAATTTCTTGTGTTGGGGAGCCTTGTCGCTGATTTCCTTTTGCAGCGCGAAGAAGGCTTCCGGCTCGAGATAGCGGAATGCCAGGTCTTCGAGTTCCCCGCGAACGATGCTCATGCCCAGGCGGAGCGCGATGGGCGCGTAGATGTCCAAAGTTTCGCGCGCGATCTTGTGCTGCTTAGCGGGCTCGAGATATTCGAGCGTGCGCATGTTGTGAAGGCGATCGGCCAGCTTGACGAGGACGACGCGAACGTCGGTGACCATCGCAAGAAGCATTTTGCGAACGGTTTCGGCCTGGCGCGCTTCGGGCGCGAGCATTTTGATGCGGCCAATTTTGGTGACGCCTTCGACAAGATGCGCGACTTCCGCGCCAAAACGTTCCTCGATGCGGGCGACGGGATACTCGGTGTCTTCGATGGCGTCGTGGAGAATCGCGGCGGTAAGGGCAACGGAGTCGAGGCGCATGTCGGCAAGAATGTGCGCGACTTCGAGCAGGTGGGAGAGATAAGGTTCGCCGGAACTGCGGAACTGGTCGTGGTGGCGCTCGGCGGCGATTTCATAAGCGCGGCGAATCATCCAAGGATCTTCGGAGGGGCGGTTCTTGCGGAGCTTTTCGAGGAGTTCTTCGAGGCGAGCGTCGAGCTGGCGAACCGCGCGGTCGCGGTTGAAGCTCAGCGGCAGGTTGCTCGGCGAGGGCATGTTCTAGTTTACGCCCAATTGGGCGCCTCCGGGCAGAGGGGGGATGGTGCGTGACGAGTGACGATCGAAGAGGAGGTAAGAATGCGGACACCCCAAACCTCCTATGTTTTTTGTAAGTGTTGCATCTAAAAAACTTAGGTATTGCGCAAGTTCTTTGTTTGCAACACATAGGAGGGGCCGCAGAAGTGTTGCATCTAAAGGACTTACATTGCACCAAAATTGTGCAGAATCGGTCCATTTCCACTTGCGGAAATGGGCTCTCGCATCTTCACGTTCTGCACGCAAACGGTGCGCGAAAGTGCTGAGGAAAGGACTTAGAGAAGTCGAGCGGCAGGTAAAGAGACGGTCGTATCCCGGAGAAGGGTCCTTTTCAACAAGGTCGAAACCTTCCCGATAAAATCGGAACAGGCCGGTCGACTCGCGATGCTCGGTCAGGACGCGGATCGTTGAAGGATGCGCGGCGCGCGTGCCGATCGAATTGGCTGGCGTCCAGCTCATACAAGAGTGTAGCACGGCCATCGCTAACGTTCAATAAATATTATTATATAGGTATCATTCGAATGGAGCTGCAAGATGCTGAAATGTCCCGACTTAGACGGCCGGGATGCAAAAGGCGCATTTGCAGGTTACAAGTTTGAACGTTGAAATGCAGGAATAGGAATCCGTGGTAGGAGGGCAGAAAATCTGAGAAAAGACAGCACGGCAGGAGAACGGAGCAAACGTCAAAGACCGCACTCTTAAAAATCCGAGAGTGCCGCAACCACCACCTGGATGCCGGCAAGACCTGTATTGACAACCGTATGTACGTTTGTCACAATTACTTATGGCTTTCGAGTGGGACGAGAGAAAAAGCCGAGCGAATCTTGCGAAACACGAGATTGATTTCCATACCGCCTCGCTGGCTTTCGCCGACCCATTCGCTCTGACCATGCGGGACGAACTGCACAGCGATCAGGAAAGCCGCTTTATCATGTTGGCGGCCATCGATACCGGAGCCATCCTGTTCGTGGTGTTCACGGCACGAGCTCAAGACATCATTCGGTTAATCTCGGCTCGTGCGGCGACTCGACGAGAAAGGCCATCTATGAAGAAGCTAAATAAAAAACAGAAAAAACAAATCGCCGTCATCGCCGCAAAGAAAGACTCCGACATCGATCTGACCGATATGCCGGAAGTCCTCGACTGGTCCAAAGCCGAAATCGGCAAGTTCTATCGGCCAGCGAAGAAACCCGTCACCATTCGCCTGGACACCGACATCATCAGCTGGTTAAAGAGCTACGGACGCGGATACCAGACCAAAACCAACATGCTGCTGCGGCACGCTATGAAGAGTTCCGTTCGTGCCAAGTCAGCAGCAAAACGTTGAAAACTCTCGCGATAAAGGAGAACGGCGAGAAAAACGGAAACATCCCGTCCTGTCCCCCGTATCCGTCCCCCGTATCCCCGTATCCGAAACGTCCCGCCTTAGACGGGCCGGAATGCATCAGGCAAATTTGCTGGTTACGGAGGCCGGAGCACAGAACCCTTGGGAGATGGCGAGCACGCACGGTGGTGACTGGGGGCACGGCGAGCTGTGGGCATCCGAGCGGGTCGATGCGAGAGGCGCGGCGAAGAGGTAGGAGGAGTCGCAGTGGCGAGGGTATGATGAGGACGTTATGGGAAAAATCGACGAAGGACAAGAGCGGCAGCGACTGGCAAATTTATACGCGAGCATGGAGGAAGGGGAGCTGCATGAAATTGCGGGGGACGTGGACTCGCTGACGCAGGTAGCGAGGGAAGCGTTGCGGTCGGAAATGTTGGGCAGGGGGATGGAAGCCCCGCCGGCACAGAGAGAAGCCACGGAGACATCCACCACCAATGACGAAGCGCTGCGGCCCGTGATGGTTGGAAGATACGGCGGTGTGCCGGAAGCGCTGGTGGCGAAGAGCATGCTGGATTCGGCGGGGATCGAGTCTTTTTTGAGCGATGAAAATCTGGTGCGGTTGGATTGGTTCTACTCGAACTTAGTCGGGGGAATCAAGCTCATGGTGCGAGAAGAAGATGCGGAGACGGCCAGGACCGTGCTGGAAAAGAATATTCCGGAGAAGCTGGAAGTGACAGGAGTAGGAGAGTTCGTGCAGCCGCCATGCCCACGGTGCGGTTCGCTGGATGTAACGTTTGATGGGCTAGACAAAAAGATTGCTTACACCGGTTTTTTCCTGAAAGTACCCATTCACGTCATTCTTAAGGGCGGGAAATGCCATGCGTGCGGTCATGAATGGGAACCGGAGAGCGAAGCGCCTTCGGCTTTGTGAGAAGGCCTGGCTAAAAAAACAGTTCGGGGGACACGTTAAAGCGGCGGCTGAGGCGCCATCATAACGCTGTGGCGCTCCGCGCGCGCCGGGCTAAGGCCCGGCCTCTACACATGCCAAGAGCGGCACGCCCGCCTGCGGCGGACGGGCCCTACGGAATGCGTGCCGACGGGTAAAGGTACTGGGGCGTTGCGCTACTTGGAGGTTGCGGGTTCGAGCTTTTTCAGGGCGGGGATGTAGAGGGCGGCGACGCCGTAGGCGATTTTTTCTGGGTTGGAGTCGTCTTCATCGAGATTGGTCATGACCACGACGGTCAGGCGGTCGTCGACGTAGCGCGCGATGTACATCTTAAAACCCTGCCACGCGCCGCCATGTTCAAGGAGGCGGTGTCCATTTACATTGGCGATATCCCATCCAAAACCGTAGGGAAAAGTCTTGCCACTGTTCAGCTCCACGGGCGTCCACATCTGGTCGAAGCTGGAGCGCTTCAGCAGCTTTTCGGTGTAGAGCGCGGCGTCCCATTTGGCCATATCCAGGACGTTGGTATAGAGGGCGCCGTCGGCGGTGGTATTCAGCGACGGAGAAACCCATTCCTGGTTCTTTAGCTCGCCTTTCACGAGGCGGTAGCCGGCGGAACGGTTGGGGACGATGTCCGCTTCGCTGATGATGCGCGTGGAGGTCATCTGGAGCGGCTGGAAAACACGCCGCTGGAGCACGTCGCCGTAAAATTCGCCACTTACGTGGTGAATGAGAACGCCGAGGATCAAATAGCCGGAGTTGCTGTAGCTCCACTTTTCGCCGGGCTCAAAATCGAGCGGCAGGGCGGCGATTTTCTTGACGAGTTCTTCTTCGGTGTAATCCGCGCGCAAATTGATGGCGCCGCCGGTTTTTTCGGAGGTGTAATCGGGAATGCCGGAAGTGTGGGTGAGGAGATGGCGGACGGTGATGTCTTTCCAAGCCGGAGGCGAGTCCGGGAAGTACGTGGAGATCTTGTCGTCGAGGCCAACTTTTCCTTCTTCGACGAGCATCATGACGGCCGTGGCGGTGAATTGCTTTCCGACCGAGCCGGTTTGGAAGATGGACTCCGGCTTGGTGGCCACGCTGAGTTCGACATTCGCCATTCCATAGCCGGCGGCCTTGACGATTTTTCCGTCGCGAACGACGGCTAGCGCTATGCCGGGGATACGCTGCGCGCGCCGCTCCGCGCTAACAAATTCATCCACACTCGAGGAGAGTCGTCCATCCGGAACGGAACAAGCCGCTACGACGAAGAGCAGCGCGGCGAAGAGAGTGCTTGCTGAGATCCATCGCAACGTTTGCACTGGGCCCACGCTCCTTTACCGCTTTGCCCGCGGGGAGAAATTCTCTTCGTGAAACGGAAAGGGCGTCCACATTGGACGCCCTGGGAAAACTCAATTCATAACAGCCAACTTGTTCGCGGCGATCAGCTTGTTGGCTGAGGCTGTTCGGCGCGCTTCTGCTTGATTTCCTTGACCTTGTCAACGAGGTCGTCGGCTTGCTTGAGGAGAGCGGAGCGCTCATCGGCGGACTCGACCATATCGGCCTTGCGGCGATAAAGAAGGTTCAAGTAGGCCATGGCGTCGTCGTAGTCGGGCTTGACCTCAATGGATTTCTTGAGATTGGTGATGCCCTCTTCGACGAGCGGACCGAACTTGGTGGTGTAGTCACCGCGCAAAGCCGCCGGCAACGGATCGGTATCCCGGACCTGCTTCTGGACGTGATCCCTATTGTAAGCGGCGCGCGCCTCGCCATTGGCACGGAAGGCGAGGGTCCAATCGATGACGCCGATCCAATAATAGGGCTCGGGGTCATTGGGCTTCAGATCGATGTGCTTCTGATGGTAGGACTTGGACTCCTCGAATTTCTTGGGATCGTAGGGAGTGCCGGCCATCTGAAAGAGGATGGAGCCGATGCCATCGATGGCGCTGAGATTCTTTTCGTCGATGGTGAGGACATCCTTGAATTCCGTGACAGCCTGATTGCCGAGGCGGACGTTCTGTTCCGACGGCGCGCCGGGAATGTACTGGCTGGCATAAGCGGTAGCCAGATAGAGGCGGGCATTCATCAACTGGGGATCAAGGTCCTTGGCTTCCTTGAAGTCCTCAATCGCCGTGTCGTACTGGGCGTTCTTGTAGGCGGCGACACCTTTATTGAGAAGATCGCGAGCCTTCAATTTGCTGCAGCCGGAAACACCGAGCGCGAAGACGAAGAGCGCCGCGAAGGCTGAGAGCCGCCGAGTTGAACTGGCACTAATCACCGATGAAGCATGAGTCATCGAAGCATCCATCCCTGCTGTGCGTGACCCCAAGATTGCCGGGGCCAGCGCCCGGAGATTCACGTCCGCCCTGCGAGGGGCATCTTATAACTGTCAGAAGCCTTTTTCCAAGTCCGGCGTCAGCAGACCAACTGACGCAATGCCCGAGGTGTGCATGACATCGATCACGTTGGCCACCACACCAAACTCGACCGGTCGATCACCGCGAATAAAAGCGATGCGGGTCGCGCGTTGCTTGAAAATTTCCTCAATCCGGGGGCCAAGCTTCTCGAAAGTGACTGGCTCCTGATTGATCTTCAGCGTCCCGTCCGCCAGCACCTGAATCACGACAACGGCATCGGGCGGAGGCACTGGACTCGTTTCCGTAGACGCCTGAGGAACCAGCGCTTCCTCGCCCTTGGAGTACACCGGGATGATCATAAAGATCACCAGGAGCACCAGCAGGATATCGATCAAGGGAACGACGTTCATTTCCGAGACGATACCGCGCTTACCGCCGACTGACATTCCCATAATCCACCTCGTTTTCGGGTAAATGCCCCGCGAGGAGGACTCTCACAACCTGCGAAAATTATTGACCAGCTTCGAGCTTGGCAGTGATCAAGCCAATTTTGTCAATGCCGGCGCCGCGCATGATGTCGATGGCGCGGGCGACGTCCATGAACAGTACATCGTTGTCACCTTTGACGAAAGCAATTTTCTCGGCGCGCTCCTTGAAGATCTCTTCCATGCGCGGGCCAAGACGCTCCCAGTTGGTGTCCTCGTTGTTGATCTTGAGCTTGCCGTTGTTGGCAATCTGGACGACCACGGTCTTGTTCTCAAGTTCGACGTTCTGCTGCTGGTTCGGCGAGGGCTGAGGAACGAGCGTGTCCAGGCCCTTCGGCGTGAGCGGAGTGATGACCATGAAAATAATGATCAGCACGAGCAGAATGTCGATCAGCGGCACCACATTGGGCGACGAGAGCGATCCTCCGCTTTCTCCTCCAACATCCATCCCCATAGCGAGTCTCCTAGTGGCCCGGGGTAGAGCAACTCCGGGGGCCATGAAACCGCGCCGGGTGGGATCCGGCGCGGCTTTAAAGAATCAGCAAACGAACGGCGCTACAAGCAACTACGGTCCTCAATCCGCAGGCGGCGGAGGAGGAGTTGATTTGGTGTTCGGGTTCTTCTGGGTGAGCAGACCCAGTTGGTCGACACCGGCGGAGCGGATCTCATCGACCACTTCGACGACACGGCCATATTTGGCGCGGGCGTCGCTCTTGACGTAAACGGTCTTATCAAGACGGGTTGAGAGGCGATCCTTGATGGTCGCGGTTAGTTCTTCCTTGGCGGTCTTGGTATTGCCCAAGTAGATGGTGCCGTCGCTGGTGATGGCGACAACTATGGCGTCGTCCTTATCCGCATCCTTCATATCGCGCGGGTTATCGGTCGAGGCCAGGTCCACCGACTGCGTCTTCTGCAACATAGGCGTGACCACCATGAAGATGATCAGCAGGACGAGCATGATGTCGGCCATGGGAATGACATTGGGGGCCGCCATCTGGGCGCCGGCTTGTGGCTTGTAAGCCATGGCCGGTTACTTCTTCGCGCCGCGGCGCAGGATGAAGTAGTTGATGAGTTCCATGGAGGAGTTGTCCATCTCGACGTCGAAGGCTTCCACTTTGTTGGTGAAGTAGTTGTAAGCCCAGACGGCAGGGACGGCCACGAGCAAGCCGAAGGCGGTGGTGACGAGCGCTTCAGCGATACCGCCGGCGACGGCCGAGAGACCGGTAGCCTTGTTGGCGGCGATGCCCTTAAACGCGTTCAAGATGCCGACGACCGTGCCGAAAAGGCCGACGAACGGCGCCGTCGAACCGATGGTGGCGAGAGCCGAGAGGCCGCGCTTCATTTCGGCGTGGACGATGGCGACGGAGCGCTCGAGACCGCGCTTGGCGGCATCGATGACGTCGGAGTCCGAGACTTGCTGAGAAGCGGATTGGAATTCCGAGAGGCCGGTGGCGACCACCTTGGCGATATGGCTCTTCTTATTGCGCTCGGCAATAGCGATGGCTTCATCGAGCTTGCCGTCCTTGAGAGCGCCGGCAACCTGCTGCACGAAGACGCGGGACTGCTTGCGAGCCGCGCTGTACATCAGGGCGCGATCGATCATGACGCCGAAGGAGTAGATGGAAAGTACGAACAGGATGAACACCACGGCGAGCGCCAGAGGGCTCATCGTTTTCAACATGCTGCGCAAGTCCCAGCTGGTGCTGGCCTCTTGCAGCAATAAGGCAGAATAAGCGTACAAAGTAGCTACCATTCGTTTGCTCCTTAAGTTTCAAGTGACCCTGGATCTGCGGGGGTCAACAAGAGTGATTGCAGACATTGCTACCCGGAATAGCGCGCCTGTCCCACGACCGGCGCGCCAGCCCGCACTACTGGTTGAGAGAAAAAATCACGTCAATGGTAGTGTCCACTTCGACAGGATCGCCATTGAGAAGAGTCGGCTGATAGCGCCACTGGCGGACAGCATCCAGCGCGGACTGCTGCAGCAAAGGATGGCCGCTCATGACTTCGAGCTGCTGAATCATGCCGTCCTTGCCGATGATGGCATGGAGCCGGACAGTCCCGGAAATGCGGGTCTGGCGGGCCAGCGGCGGATACATCGGCTGAACGCGGTTGATGATGCGTGCGGCTTGAACGTTGCCGCCGACGCGGAGAGGACCGGCCAGCTTGGGCTTCGGCGGTGGCGGTGCTCCGCCCATGCCGCCGATGACGCCACCCAGCACGCCACCCATGGAACCACCGGCAACGCCGCCGGGGACGCCACCGCTCATGCCCGCGGACATATCGGGCTCGGCGTCTTCCTTAATGATCTTGACATCCTTGGGGATAACCTTCGGCTGCATGAGCTTGCCGGCATCCATCAAATGCACTTGCGGCTTGACGTGGACAACCTGAACTGCCGCGGGCGGCGGAGGCGGTGGAGGCGGTGGAGGTGGAGCGGTGAGCATGGTGGCCATCATCGCTTTGGGAAGCGCCTCGGTATAGATCAAAGGAATGAGAATCAGAATCAAAAGAAAAAGGCATTGGAACAGCATGGAAATCAAAACCGTCCAAGGCTTGTTTGTCTTCTTTGGATTCGGGCTCGAAATCACCATTTCTTCAAACATGAGTCCTACCTCCTGCCTGCGGGAGCAAGACGTCCAGTGACGTTCTCACTGCCGCGGGCTTTGTTGCCGGCTGCGGGTCCGGTGCCTGCCGCCGCGCCCTGTCCACGCCAGTTGTTCCAGGCGACGACGAGCGGAGCAGCGATACCAAAACTGGAGTACGTTCCTACCACAATCCCTACCACCAGGGCAAAGGAGAAAGCACGAAGCACCTGGCCGCCCATCAGGAACAGGACGAGCACGGTAAGGAAAGTCAGACCGCTGGTCAAGATCGTTCGCGAAAGAGTTTGATTGATGGATTTGTTGACCACGTCAGCGAACGATTCCTTGCGCAGCAAGCGATTGTTCTCTCGGATGCGATCGAAGATGACGATCGTGTCGTTCATGGAATAACCGACGAGAGTGAGAAGAGCCGCGATGACCGTAAGAGAAATCTCGAAGTGCAGCAACGAGAAAAGCCCCAAGGTGATCAGCACGTCGTGAAAAACAGCCAGAACGGCAGCGGCACCGTAAACCCACTCGAATCGGAAGGCAATATATACCAGCATGCCGCCTAAAGCATAGAGGGTAACCAAAATTGCCTGGGTGCGAAGCTCGGCGCCAACTTTGGGGCCGACGACTTCGACGTTGCGAATGGCGAAAGGACCGAGCGCGTAACTGTTTTTTATGGCGGCTAGAACCGGGGCGGTGACGCCATCGGCCTTCGATAGGTCATCGAAATTGGTAAGCACGCCATTGGAATTCTTGTCGCGGTAGTCGAGAAGCTTCTTGGCGAGTTGCTGATAGCGATCGCCGGCGTTAACGGAAAGAATCAGAGGGTCTTTTTCAGTGAGGACGGCCGCGAGCGAAGTGGGAGTTGCGGAATTGAAATCGGCTTTATTCGATCCGGAAACTCCATATGTAGCGTTCAGAGCAGTCAGTACTTTCTCTCTGCTGGCTTGGAGAGCCGCATCGTCCTGCCCCTTGCCTTCGACAAAGATAACGACTTCGTTGGAATTGGCATTGGCAATGTCACTGATGCTCTGGATCTCGGTGTTGCCAAGCCCCTGGGCTTTGAGACCATTGCGAAGATTATCGACGTTGGGAGGCTGCGCGAAGCGAACATCCACGTTGGTGCCGCCTTTGAAATCGATTCCGTAGCGAATCCCGCTACCAAAGAAAATCGAAGCCCATCCCGCGAGGAGAAGAATGCCGCTTAAGGCATAGAAATACTTGGCTTTGCCCATCCAATCCAGATTGGGCTGTTTAAAGAGCTCGATCATGCGACCTTTGCTTCCCTTCCTTAGACACCGGGGAATGTGGAATGTTCCCGGCGGAAAGCCATCTACTTAAGGTAGAGGAATCCGCGCCCTGAACCCACAGCCCACTCGTTTGGATTTGAGTGGGACACTCGCCCCAGCAGTTCTAGTACGACCTAAATGCTCAATTCGGCCTGACGGTCCATCTTCGTCAGGTGATACTGGAAAATCGTTTTCGAGACGTAGATCGCGGTGAAGACGTTGGCGATCAGACCGATGGTTAAGGAGATGGCAAACCCGCGAATCGGCCCGGTTCCAAAGAGGAACAGGAAGAAGGCGGACACGACGGTCGTGACGTGCGTATCAATGATGGTGAGGAAGGCTTTATCAAAGCCAGCGTCGACGGCGGCGGCGGACGACTTGCCGTTGCGCAGCTCTTCGCGGATGCGTTCGAAAACGAGGACGTTGGAATCTACACCCATGCCGATGGTCAGAATGACGCCGGCGATGCCGGGCAGCGTTAGAACCGCGCCGAATAGGCCCAGAACCGCCAGAAGAATGATGAGGTTCAGGATTAACGCCAGCACGGCATTGCCCCCGGAGAGCCGGTAATAAACCAGCATGAAGAGCATCACGACCACGAGGCTGAGAACGGAAGCCTGGACACCGTGGCGAATGGAATCGGCGCCGAGTGACGGGCCGACGGTGCGCTCTTCTAGGTATTTGATGGATGCGGGCAACGCACCGGCGCGGAGTGTCAGCGCCAAGTCGTGCGCGGACTCCTGGCTGAAATTGCCGGTGATCTCGCCGCTATCCTCAATCTTGCCTTGGATAGTGGGCGCGGAGGTCACAAAGTGATCCAAAACAATAGCCATCTGGCGACCCAGATTATTCTGAGTGAACGGTCCGAAACGCTTTGCGGCTTCTGGAGAGAGAGTGAAATTGATCTGCCACATGCCGGGATTGGTCGTGTTGCGATTTTCGACGGCACTGCGCAGGTCGCGACCGGTGACGGCAGCGGCACGGCTTAACACATACCAGGTCTCGCCGGTGTCGACTCCACCCGTGGCGTTGCGCGTCTCCGAGCGG
>JBGPIX010000112.1:0-14563 GCA_041485085.1 Candidatus Acidiferrum sp. | reverse complement strand
TGTTCGAATTTGCCCAGATGCTTGACCGCGGCGCCGGTGAATGCGCCCTTTTCGTGGCCAAAAAGTTCCGATTCGATCAATTCCGCCGGCACCGCCGCGCAATTTAAGGTGATAAACGGATGCTCGTGCCGAGGCGATTTTTCATGAATGGCACGCGCGACCAATTCTTTGCCCGTGCCGGTTTCGCCGAGGATGCAGACGCGCGTCTCGCTCGCCGCGACACGCTCGATTTGCGCGATCAACTTTTTCATCGCCGGCCCGGAACCCACCAGTTCGTGTTTTCCCAAACGATGACGCAGTTCTCGGTTTTCATCCTCGAGCCGCGACAAGCGCAGCGCATTTTCTACCGTCACCAAAAGCTTATCCGTCGAGAGCGGCTTTTCCAGAAAATCCAGCGCGCCCAGTTTCGTGGCCTTCACCGCCATTTCGATATTTGCTTGTCCGGAAATAAGCACGATCGGAGTTTTTACTCCGGCCTTCTTCAAATCTTCCAGCAACTCCAGTCCGCTCCTGCCGGGCATCACGACATCGGAAAGAATCACGTCGAAAGTTTCCGCACGCAGGAGTTCGACCGCGCGGGCCGCGTTGTCACACACGGTGGCTTCGTGTCCCGCTAGCCGAAACGCGCGGGAAAGTGATGCGAGGGTGTTCGGATCGTCGTCAACGAGAAGGAGATGAGCTTTACGAGGCAAGCTTCGGTCCTTTGTGGAACGTTAGTCGGATGCAGCTGCTAAAGTCGACGGCGCGCTCTTGGACTCAGGCGCAGGCTCGCGCGGTGCCGTAGTTTGCCCGGATTGTCGCTGTGGCAGATCGATGCGAAACGCCGTTCCGCGGCCCTCGTCGCTCGCCACCGAAATGGTGCCGTGATGATCGCTGACCACCGACTGCACGATGGCGAGCCCCAGCCCTGTTCCTTGCAGCTTCGTCGTGTAATAGGGGGTGAATAGCCGCGAGCACTCTTCCGGCGTCAGGCCTTTACCTGTGTCGGCTACTTCGATGCGCACGTGTCCGTCGTGTTCCGAAGTTCTCAGCGTCAGCGTCCCGCCGGCAGGCATGGCGTCCAGCGCATTCAGCACCAGGTTCTGAAACGCGCGGTGGAGCAGGTCAGGATCGGCATCGACGTCCGGCAGCGGCTCGGTCAAGAACAATTCCGGCGTGATCGTGGGCTTGCCGACTTCGTTGAATTGCGGTTCGAAGAGCCGCACCGCATTGCGCAGCGCTTCATTTACATTCACGCGCACAAACTGCGGCGCGGGCATCTTCGAAAAATCGCTGAACCGCCCCACGATGGTATTGAGATTGGCCAGTTCCGCTTTCAACGTTGCCGTCGATTCGTTGAAGACTTCCAGGAATTGTTTGGCGTCGAGCTGGCGCGCCTTCTGCAAATTCTCGACGGTAATCTGCATGGGAAAGAGCGGATTGCGCAGCTCGTGCGCGAGGCGCCGCGCCAGTTCGCGCCACGCAGCCACACGCTCGGTTTGCACCAGGCGCTCTTTCTGCGCCGCAAGAGTCTGCGTCATGTGATTGAACGCTTCGGCAAGTTGGCCGATCTCATCGCGCCCATGGACATCAATGCGCGTATCCCATCTTCCGCCGGCGACTTCACGGGCACCTGCGGCGAGTTCTTCGACCGGCTTGGTGATTCTCGCCGATACCCAGAAGCTGACGAGCAATCCCATCAACAACGCGGCAGCCGCAACCGCGGCGGCGATTTTCAGGATTTGGCGGGTGAGCAGAACTAACTCTTTTCGCGAGCTGCCGACAAAGAAGATGCCCAGAAGTTCGTTGTTTCGACCAGTCAGAGGGATAGCATGAAACGTTTCCGCGTCGGCGGGATCTCTGGTCCAGTCAATCGTTCGAACGAGGGGCTGCGGCTGCTTCTGCAACTGCTCGACGAGTGAAGCGAACCGTTCGGCTTGCTCCGCGTCGATCTTTTCGCCCATCAGGGAGGTGGGAACAAAGGCAGGCTCGAGGTTGGTATAGATGAGCGCACGCATCCCGGCCGGTAAAACAAGCGAGGCGAGGAAATTCTTATCCAGCCGGTGTCCCCCGATAATGTACAAAGTTTTGTCCGCCACGGTGTTGTTGGTACGAACGACGCTGAGCGAAACCGAAACGCCGTCAGGCAGCTCTTCTTTCTTCCAGAATGCCGGGATTTCATTCCAGTCCTTCACCGCGGTCACCCATTCATTCTTATAGCCGACTCGCGCAGGGAACTGCGCCGACGAAATGAGCACACCGTCGTAATTCACGATCTCCACGTAATCCAGCCCGTGCTCTTGGGCGGTGCCGACGGCATCACGTACATACAGAGATTGGTCCGCATTGGGACGCGACAGGTCAATCGCCATGCGCTCGGTAAGATTCGCTTCCGCTATGTTCTTTGCCTGATGAGCGATCTCCTCACCGCGCTGGACGAATTCCTTCTTGAATTGTGCAACTAGCGCTTCGGTACGCTCCGCGTCCATCGCTTCAAACGCTGCTTGCGTGTAATGCGTCACGGCGTAAGCGACAACCGATACGGACGCAAAAATGGTCAGCAGTACAACGAAAAGCAATTTCGTTCGGAAGCTCATGGTTTGGCTCCGGGGGACGCGCCGGCTGTTGGAGTAGCAGGAGTTTCCGTGGCGCTTGGATTGCCGGCCTGCGCAGGAACAGATTCAGGGAGATCGAGCCACACATCGGCGAGATGCCATTCGCCCCATCGCGACGGCATCCAATCGCGAACTTTTTGGCCGAGGCCCACATATTCCGGCAGCGCGACCAGGGGCAGAACGCGGCGTTCCTGCAACAACTTCTTCTCGCGCGCGTAGAGTTGTTCCGGATCGGTCGAAGACACAGCAGCCTCGTTCGAATTGCCGAAGTTAAGTGTGGACACCATCGATTCCAGTTCCACCCTAGGCGAAAGCGACGAATAGTGCCAAGAAAAAAGATGCACGCCAGCGGCAGGATCGTTCGAAGTGGTCGTCGTTCGCGCGACCGGGCGATTCACCACTTGCACTAGAATCGCGGCCTGCCGCGCGTTGACCGCCACCCGTTCGCCCAGCAGTTTTGCGAGGTCACCAGGAGCGTCAACGCGCAGCCGCAGTGGCTCCGCGCCGATTGCCATGTTTGCGGGAAGCGTGGCGCGAATTTCCTTCGCGCGCTCGATGTTCGTCTCCATAGTGAAGAGGAAAGCATATCCTGAGAGCCACTGCGGCAGAAGGGCCGATGCGGGTTCCGCTTGCTTTTGTAGCAACACGTTCGCCATGGTCTGCCGGTCAAGCGAGAGCGAAAGCGCCTCGCGCAAATTTGCATCCATGGCCGAAGGCTGGGCTTCGTCGAAGCGCAAACCATAAAAGGTGACCGGAGCCGAAGACCAGACGCGCTGATTGTCCTGCGTGGCCCTGCGCACCAACTCCGGAGACAATTCGACCAGGTCGGCTTTGCCCAATTGCAGATCGAATAGCTGCCGTAGCGGTGGGACTCCCAAAGTCACGTCAATCGCATCAAGGAACGGCCGCCCCGACCAGGTTTCCTCGTTCGCGCGAAATCGCAAATGCATCGTTTTACCAACTCCGGGTGTGGGGGCCGCCAAACTCGAATCAGCTGGTGCACTTGATGAGTTCGAGGAGGCGTGGCTGCTACTAACCGTCTCTGCCACAAAAAATGGTCCCGTGCCCATCAACGTTCCATCCGGCTGCGCGCGATATACGAAGAAGTGGCCAGAAGCCAGTTCTTCGAGCAAATCCGGCATTGCCGCCGCCGACTGAATCACAATGTTATTCCCTGAAGCCGAGATTTGTTGCCCATCGGGAAGCAACGGCTGAATCGCAGCCGCCACATCCGCGCTGCTCAACACGGTTCCATCCGAATATTTAGCATTCGCGCGCAAAATGAATTGCCATCTTTTGAACGCCGCATCGTGCGACCATTCCGTCGCCAATTGCGGCTGAAATCTCCCGTAATTGTCCAGCGCCACAAGCCGGTCAAACACCAGCGCCCCCATCCTTTCATCCGTGGCAAACTCCGCGCTCCCCACTTTCCACTCTCTCGGGTCCAACGACACCGACGACGCGCGCAACTCGACCCGCAGCGTCCCACTGTAATGTGGCCACTTCGACGCTCCCGCGGACGGCAGTATGGCGAGTCCGAGCATTGCCAGAACAAGTGGCTTAGTTCGCGCAGCCCAAAGTAATTTGATAAACCTCATAGTTTCCTGTCGACAGATTTCTCACAACGGCTGTCACGGCCTTGGAATCTGGAGTATTTGCGATATCTAGAACAGGCCCAGGCATTTCCAGCGAACGCGAAGCGGCATCCTCGGCCGGAAGCTCAACTCCAGCTACTTCTTGACCGCTTAAGATAATGTGATCTCTCTGAGTATAGTCGCCAGTGTCTGTCCTAATTGACCGCGGAGGCTCTCCGCAGATAGAAGATAGGAGTACTGCCTTGCCGCCAAAATTCGTATCGACGCACGTAAATCGGAGCGGCCCCTCCGGCTCGAAGTCGCACAGCTTCAAGTTGGAGAGTAGCTGCAGTTTTGCTTCTTTATCGCTGAAAACAAATGTGCCACCCCTAAGCCGAGACCTTCGGTCCATTTTGGGCAACTCAGTAGAATCAACCTGGGTCCAAATTTCATTTTGCGAATGAAGGCGCACAAAAAAACCTTCACTGAGCAGGAAGAGAAACCTTTCTTGGGTAGATGGATTTTGCCATTCCGTTGCGCTTTCGACCGGCCTTTCCTGCTGCCAAAGGAGGTCTTTTTGCAGGCGGGGAACTCGGGAAGGTTCGTTTGAAATGGAAAGGGTTTCGCGCCTGATTTCGGCCATCCGGATTTCCACACTGCCCAGGGAATCCACGAGATTGGCAACTAGGAGTAGCTTCGAGGCGGTCGATTGAATGGAGACTACCAGACGCGGAGAATTCGAGTTATTGCCCGTGCCTATTCCGCATGCGGAAAGTTGTAAGAGGAATGATTTCTTGAACGAATCAGGGAACGAACCCGACAGCTCCGGAGAGTCTTGCCAATTAATTCTGACTGTTTGTTGCCGCGGAGCACTGCAGAGTTTGCGGGCCAGCGCACGGGCGGCATCTTCGAGCGAATCGGCGCGGGAGGGGCGCGGGCAAGCAGCGAGAAAAGCCAGCACTAAACACAGAAAAAGGCAGCCGCGCGAGCGCAGCGGGGACAGTTTTTGCTTGGCGTACACGGGGTTACTGCCTGATGATATCACGGCTGCACGAAAGGGATTGTGTACTGGGCGCAGGCGGTGAAAGAACAGCAAGTTCGCAAAGGCCGCAGATCCCCGGCAGAGGAATAAACTCCTGCCGCCGGGAGTACTGAATCGCAGAGAAACGATTTGCCCTGGCCAGCCGTCCATAGAAGAGGTCCGTTGTTCCAGGCAAGAATCCAACCTTAGGAGCGCATAATGAAGCCGAAGTCATTCCGTCTAAGCCTGCTTTTATGGCTGAGCGTGGTCTTAGCAGTTGCCCTGGTGGCAATCCCCTTGAAGTCACCTGCGCGAGCCGCTGCAGACCAAGTGCCGGACGGGCCGACCAAGCTCCTCCGCTTCGCTGACATTTCCAAGGACAAGGTGGTTTTTGCCTACGCCGGCGATCTGTGGATCGCCTCGCGCGAAGGCGGCGCGGCGCGGCGACTGACTTCCCACGTCGGCGACGAACTCTATCCGAAATTTTCGCCCGACGGCAAATGGATCGCCTTCACCGGCGAATATGACGGCAATCCGGACGTCTACGTCATCTCCGCCGAAGGCGGCGAGCCGAGGCGCCTGACGTTTCATCCTGGGAATGACATGGTGCTGGGCTGGACTCCCGATGGTAAAGACATTCTCTTCCGCTCGGACCGCTTCAGCGCGCCTCCGGGCCGCTACACCAAGCTCTTTCTCGTTTCCCCGCAGGGCGGTCCCGCCAAGCCGCTGCAGGTTCCTCGCGCCAGCCTGACCACTTTTTCTCCCGACGGCACCAAGATCGCCTACCTCGAAACCTCCCAGGAATTTCGCACCTGGAAGCGCTACCGCGGCGGCTGGAGCCTTCCCATTGCCATCTTCGACCTCAAAAAGAATTCCTACGAAGAATTGCCGAAGACTGCCGGCATGGACCTCTTCCCCATGTGGCACGGCAACGCCATCTATTTCATAAGTGACCGCGACGGTGTGATGAACCTTTACAGCTACGACCTCGGCTCCAAGCAAACCAAGAAACTTACCGACTACAAGGAATACGACATCAAGTGGCCCAGCCTTGGCCCCGACGCCATCGTCTATGAAAACGGCGGCTTACTTTACGAATTCAATCTCGCCAGCGGCAAAACGCGCAATCTCCCCATCGTGGTTCGCGCGGAAGATGTCGAGACGCGGCCGGAATTCAAGAGCGTCGCGCAATCCATCGGCAGCTACTCGCTCTCTCCTTCGGCGGCTCGCGCCTTGGTCGAGGCACGCGGCAACATTTTTACCGTTCCGGCAGAGCACGGCAGCGTTCGCGCTTTGACCACGAATCATTCGGGAATTCACGAACTGAATCCCGCCTGGTCACCCGATGGAAAGTGGATCGCGTATCTCTCCGACAAGACCGGCGAGTTCGAGCTTTACACGCGCCCGCAAATGGGCGGCGAGGAAACGCGCATCACTACGGATGGCGGCGTCTATCGCTACGGCCCGGTGTGGTCGCCGGACAGCAAGAAACTTCTCTATTGGGACAAGCTGCACCAGCTCTGGTTCGTTAGCCTCGACGATAAGAAACCCGTCCTGGTCGACAAGTCCGATTACGGGGACATTGCCGACGGCAGTTGGTCTCCCGACAGCCTCTGGCTCACCTATTCCAAGCCTCACCGCCGCGGTGCCAGCGATGTTTTCCTGTTTTCGCTCGGAACCAAGAAGATCACGAAAGTTTCTGCCGGGTTTTATAGCGACAACAATCCGGTCTTCGATGAGAACGGAAAATATCTTTATTTCATTTCCACGCGCTACTTCTATCCCAGCGTCGGCCAGCTTGATCAGCGCTTCAACTACTACTCCACCGACGGCGTTTTCGCCGTCACGCTGAAAGCCGATGAAGCTTCCCCGTTCAAACCCCAGAGCGACGAGGAAAAAGCAGCCGACGAAAAGAAAGATGAAAAAAAGGACGAGAAGAAAGACGACAAGAAAGCTGCTGACGCAAAAAACGGCGAAAAGAAACCAGATGAGCAAAAGGACGAAAAGAAAGACGAGAAGAAACCCGAGCCCGTCAAGCCGATTCAGATCGATCTGGACGGCATCGGCTCACGCGTCGCGCCCGTACCCATCAGCGCTGGAATCCTCAGCAATCTGGCCGCGCGCAAGGACAAATTCTTCTACATTTCAACACCGCAGGAAGCCCGGCAATTCGGCGCCGGCGATCGCGGCTCGAAAAACGTCCTCCACGTTTACGACGTGACCAAGCGCGAGGACAAAGTGCTGCTCGATGGCATCGATGGCTACGATCTCGACAAGGAAGGCAAAAAGGTCATCTACAAAGCCGGTCCCGTATACGGCATCGCCGAAGCCACCCCCGGAAAAGCCAAAGTCGGCGAGGGCAAGCTCAATCTCAGCGAACTGCAAGTGAAAATCGATCCGCGCGAAGAGTGGCGCGAAGTGTTCCACGAAGCCTGGCGCGTCGAGCGCGACTTCTATTGGGACCCCAATATGACGGGGCACAACTGGAAGAAAATTGGCGAGCGCTACGAAGCGCTGCTTCCCTGGGTGGCGCACCGCAGCGATCTGAATTACATCATCGGCGAAATGATCGCGGAGCTGAGCACTTCGCACACTTATGTCGGCGGCGGCGACCAGCCAGCGAAGCCTCATGTCAGCGTCGGAATGCTCGGCGCCGATTTCGAGCCTGAAGGCGGCTACTTCCGCATTTCGAAAATCTATCCCGGCGAAAACTGGAGCGATTCCACGCGTTCGCCGCTGACTGAACCGGGACTAAAGGTGAAAGCCGGCGACTACTTAATCGCTGTTGACGGCCAGGAAGCGCGTTCGAATCAGGACGTCTATTCCTATTTCCAGGATCTTGCGGGAAAACTCGTCACCCTGAAAATCAACTCCAAGTCCACTCCCGAAGGCGCTTGGGAAATCACCGTAAAACCCACCGGCGGCGAAGCCGGTCCGCGTTATCTGGATTGGATGGACGAAAACCGCCGCAAAGTCTCGGAAGCGACCGGCGGCCGCATCGGCTACATGCACGTGCCGGACACGACGTTCCCCGGCATCATCGCGTTCGACAAGCAGTTCACCGCGCAGATCGACAAGGACGGCATCATCGTCGATGAGCGCTACAATGCGGGCGGGCAGATTCCTGATTTCTACACGGAAAAACTTCGCCGCGAACTCCTCTCGGCGCTCGCGCCGCGCGAAGGAAAAGACGTCCCCTGGCCGCCCGTCGCGATTTATGGGCCGAAGGTGATGATCGTCAACGAACTCGCGGGCTCCGGCGGCGACGCCTTCCCGTGGTTCTTCCATCGCCAGAAAATCGGCCCTATCGTCGGCGTGCGCACTTGGGGCGGACTCGTGGGCATCTCCCGCGGGATTCCTTTGCACGATGGCGGCAACGTCACGGCGCCGGAGTTCGCATTCTGGTCAGCGGACAACGGCGGCGAATGGATCGTGGAAAATCACGGAGTGGATCCCGACTACGTTGTGCCGCAGCGGCCGGATCTCGTTGTCGCCGGCCATGACCCGCAACTGGAAAAAGCCATCGAACTCGCCAAGGAAGCCCTGAAAAATTACAAGGGACTTCCCCAGCGACCAAAATACCCTTCGGTCAAGGAATAGCAGCCAGATCGAGATATCCAACTCATCGCAGAAAACAAGAAGGGCCCCGCTTCTGTCAGGGCCCTTCGAATTAGGGTGGATTCTAACCGCTAGCCGGATGGCTCGAAACGCGACGCCGGGGGAGGAGCAATCTCTGGCCGAATCGGTCAAGCGCGGCGGTGCTTGCCTTTCTGCTCGTCGGCCGCTTTGCGGCCGCCGAGGCCAGAGTCTCTCCTCCTTTCCTTCATCGCGTCCCGGGCCACCCACAGGGGTATTGGCTAGCGGAGCCCGTTAGCACAGGTTTTCGCCCGTGCAAATTTTCTCTTCTGACCTATGGCCTTTTCGGCTGTTTACGCTGCGCGCTGGCCGTGGCGGTTGGCCGCGGATCATCTCCGTCGTCCGAAGATCCGCTGTCCTTGCCGCCGGTTACTCCCGAAAACGCCGACCGCATGACGTCACTTGCGAAGAAATTTTTCCCGTCGATTGGCACCATCATGATTTGCAGCTTGTCCGACAGCCGCTCCGCGATGATTTTCTGAATCAGCATGGGATTCGACTTCAGTACCGAGGCTTCGTATTTCATGCGCTCCGAATCGGCCGCAGCCGTTACCCGGATGCGATTGGCCTCAGCGTCGGAAAGATTCTTCTGACGCTCCAGCTCGGCTTTGCTATCGATGACTTTCGCCTGCGCCGCCGCTTCCGCGTTTTGCAGCGTTGATTCTTTGCGCGCTTGTGCTTCCAGCTTGCTTTGCTCGATCTGCTTCTGTTTCAGCGGCAGCGTGTACTGCATCGCGTCCGCTTCGGACTTGGCCTGTAGCACGCGCACTTGCGCCTGCGCTTCCGCTTGCTTCACGTCGCGGGCTTTCTGAGCTTCCGCTTCCAGCTCGGCAATCTTCACTTGCTTGCCCTTAATTTCCGTTTCGGTGCCCAGGCGCTCGTTCTCCTGCTCCTTCAGCAGCAGCCCTTCGAGCCCCTTCGCGTATTCAGCTGGAAGTTGCAAATCGCGCAGCAGCACTTCCCGCACGACGATCCCGTCGCTCGCCAGCCGCGTGGTAATCAACTCCGCAGCCTTCGTCCGTAATTCCTCGCGCTTCGTCGCAAAAATTTCTCGCGTCACATAATTCGGCGCCAGTTGCCGGTAAATCGTGGAGACCACCGGAGCCACTACCTGCTCACCCACCGGTTGCGGCAGATTCGTGTGAATCGAATCCAGCCGGCGAGTATCCAGCCGGTACCGCACGGAAACCGCCAGCCCGATGTTCAGCCCTTCGCGTGCCTGCACCGTCAGCACATCACCCTTTTGTTTGGAGTTTTCGCCCGCCAGCGTTGAATACACTTGCTCGCGCGTATCGTAGATCGCGACGGAATCCACCAACGGCGTCACCAAATGCACGCCGGGATACAACGTACCGGGGCGCGCGCCCCAAATTTCGCTCACGCGTACGCCCGCTGACCCGTCCGGCACCACCACAAAACTTTCCGGGATCAGCAACACCAGCGCGCCCGCCGCCGCCAGTTGCAGCGCCAGCCTCCAGCGCACCGGCCGTAAAGGGCGGCGAGCCAGCGCCCCCACCTCCGCACCTGGTTCATCCTTCTTGCCCCAGGCGAGCAATCGCCGCAGTTGTTCCGACAGAAAAATGTCGTAAGCCACCAGAGCCCCCGCGCTTCCGAAGAGTCCCGCGCCCACCAGCATCAGCAAATATTTCAAAGCCAACATCGAAGTACCCCTTTCTTCCTTTCCCCGGGGCCCAGTGGCACAGGCTTGAGGCTGTGCTCTTCTGCCCCGTCAAAATCACCGCTGCGGCGGAGCGGTGACCGTCAACTCCGCCGCTCGCGTCGGGCCGGGTAAATCATCTGTAGCTCAGGCCGGAATTTATCCTGACCGGGTCGGGAGGCCTGAGGCATTTCCTCTCCAACCTGCCATGGAGCCTGTAGGGCCCGCCCTCCGAGGCGGGCCGCTCCTACGCCCAACCCAGTTCACCGCGTCGTCGAATAAGCTCGAGCCAGTTGCGCCGTCCCGCGCGCCAATTCCTTCCGCACAGGAATCCTTCGAGCCGTGGCTGGCCGCATCATCAGAAACGCCGCCTTCAAGCACAGCCAGTGCAGCCCAGCGGCAGCGGCCACCGCAAACATCGTGGTAATGACAAGCGTTGCAAATTGCAGCATGGCGATCATGACGTGCCTCCTGACCTGCGCCTTGGGAATGGCACGGCCACGACCAATCTCAATGTATTGATAAAAAAAGACTTACTGAATGGATCAGCTTAAAGCTCCGTGGGGGCAAGCACACGTTGTGTCGCGTGGGACGCACCAAACCAGCTAGCAACCGGGGAGCCAGCCATCATCGATTCGCCAATCCCTCTTTTCATTCCTAACTGACATCCCACTTGACAGAACCTAAATCCGGTATATCCTCTCCGGCAAAGCCTCGGCACTTTACTCTCCCACCGGGTCGCAACCCGTTCGCCAAGGCAAAAAGTCCAGAACCCAGCCCGCTACGTCAGCGGAGGAATCGCCTATAGCTCTTGGAAATATCCTTTGAAACCGAAAGATTCGCAGTGTGCCCACAACGGCACCCGTGAAGAAATAGAGGAGGAACACATGGCCTGTTCGTTGGAAAAGGACGCCAGCGGTAAATACGATTTCACATCAAAGAATGGGCTGACCGCTACCGTAAAAGTAACCGCGACCGGAAATGCCCGTTTCGTGTCGGCGCGGTTCAATCACGCCGATCTCCCAGTTCAGAACGGCGATACCATCAGCTTCACAATTGTATCTGGGGTGAATGTCCTGAGGCTGGTTATTGCTGTCGCCAATCCCACCGATACGATCAAGATCTTGGAGGATTGCGGCGGCGGAAACACTCAAATATTGGATCACTTTGTGAACGACCCGAGCGATCCGGTTACGGGATACTCAATTCTTGGATTTTGACCGCCCGGCACAACACCAACGGAGGAATATCGATGCATCGGATGATCGTAGCGCTGGCTTGTTTTCTCTTTTGTGCGGCGACTGCACTGCCACAGAGTACTGACACTAAGTTGAGGGCCTATCAAACTGACCTGACCCAAGCCAAGTCCTCCGCTCCGGGCAGTGCTGACCGGCAAGAAGCAGTGAAACACCTGACAAACCCGACATTTCATCCCACTAGATTTGCATTGTTTGCCATGGGATACGACAACGTGCTTTTCCAGCAGTGGCTGAATCTGTGGGAACAATCGCGCACCGATAAACAGGTCGGCGCAACCGCAACGGGCAGTGGCTCCACAGACTTGGTTTCCCTGCCCAGCGCTCCGCAGCTCTTCGGGCTGGGAACGAGTGTCGGAGCTTTGACGCAAACTGTCAGCGGCAGTGTTGCCACTTTTCGTGGGAACGCTGACGGAATCATTCGTACTTTTGCCGGTGAGCCCGTGGGTTGCAATGGCTGCACAGGCACTAACGGTTTGAGGAACATCTCCTTTGCCGTCTCCTTCGATTTGAGCCGACAGGCCACCCAGCAGGCAACAACCAATGGCTCCGCCAACTCTGCAACGACAACCGCGCCGTCGACCATCCTTTTGCCAGAAAACACCAAGCAATTCTCTTCTTTTACGGCGCGATACGACATCTACAACCCCAAAGACACACGATCGATGACGTTTCAGGATGCTTGGGACAAATGGTCTACCGCTCATCAGTCGGATCTAGAGGCGGCGGGAAGGACTCTTCAGGATTCAATCGAAAAGCTAATTGATCCTTGGTTCCAAAACGATACGAAGTATCCAGACCTGCGTGCCGAGTACACGGCGAAGCTGAATCAGGCGAGCGCCGAGAATATTGAGGCCCTCCTTACCGAGTACCTGTCCAGAGAAGTCGTTATGGCTCGCTCAGACGTATCGAACTTCGATGAGTCATTGCTTAACGTTCGTGCGGCCTACGCAAGCTATAGCCAGTCATACGAAGATCTCTTCAAGGAACTGCGGGGCAAACCACAATTCTCCGCCGAGTACACGTTTAATAGCCCCGTCGACCAGCCCGGCACTCACAACTTCCGATTCATCTTTGCATCCAACCCGCTCCGCGGAGGAGGGCTCATAAGCGCCAACGCCGCGGTTACCCTCTATGGCGGACAGTTTCCGGCTGGCGCCAAATATGGCCGCCTTCGCGACTTCCAATTTGCCGCGCAGTTCGATCGTCCGCTCGGAAACATCAACAACTACCCTGCCGTGTTGACTCTGGCTGGCTACGTGCAATACCAGATAGATCCCTCGGTGCTCAATATCGACGCAGGAAATCTGGTGCCCGGTACCACGATCACGCTCCCACAAGACGCTCAGGTCCTGCTGGGCAGGAGTGGGACCATGGGCATCGTCCAGGCAAAGGTTACCCTTAAGCTGAAGAACTCGGGCGTGAAGATCCCCATCGCCGTAAGCTGGGCAAATCGCACCGACCTCCTGAACGCCACCGACGTTCGCGGTCATATCGGACTCACATATGACCTGGACTCGCTGTTCGGCCACTAATAGCCGGGCACCCCATCCGTCCCGACCGTGCAACTTTGTGACACCGGCCGGTTCTCCGGCGTGTCGAGGAAAAATCTCAGGCCGCACGCTTAAATGCGAAATCTGAAACCAGGGGAACCAGGGACGAACCAAGGAACCAAGGGACAGGACGGGACGTTTCCTGATTTCTTTAGTCACACAGAAACCGTTCACCCGCCCTAATAACCGTTCAACGCTCATTTCCGACCATTTGCTGAAAAGCACTTAACAACTTTAGTAAGGTGTGCTATTCTCTCCCGTGTACATCGCATCCCATCCTCTCCCATTCTTCTCTGCGAAACCTCCGCGCGCTCGGCGTCTCTGCGTCAGATTCTCCCGGCTTTCCCCTAAGTCCTTACCCTTCAATCTTTTTGCCGACCTCCACCCCCTAACCCCTGTCCCGTCAATCTTTTACAAATATACGGGGGAGAGGGGTTTCCTTACTTCCTTGCCTCATTACCTCCTCACTTCCTCTCTAAGCCCTTTAACTGCAACACTTATGCATCTCCGCGCAAGTGTTGCAAACAAAAGACTTACTCCCCGGCTAAGCCCTTTAGATGCAACACTTACAAAAAACAGGGGGCACATCCTTCAAGCCGGATGTTTTTCTTCCCCATGCGTTCTTTCACCGCGAAGCTCGTCGCTCGACACTTCCCGCCAGCCACGGAATCCTCCTTGCCCCGCTTGCGGCCGTGTCTTGTGCTACGCTAGCCGTGAGACCACCCATGAACCGCGGATCAGGTTTACGCATCGGCAAAATTCTCGGGATTCCCATCTATCTCCATTCCACTTGGGTTTTCATTTTTGCGGCCATCACCTACATGATCGCTTCGCAGTACAAGCAGGAACATCCGGCGTGGACGGACATGCAGCATTGGACCGTGGGGGTCTTGACCAGCCTGCTCTTCTTCGCCTCGGTTGTCTTCCACGAACTCTCCCACAGCGTAGTCGCCCAGCATTACAAGATTCGCGTCGTTTCCATCACTCTCTTTCTCTTCGGAGGCCTGGCGCGCATCGAACGCGAACCTTCCAAGGCCATCCAGGAATTCAATATCGCGATTGCGGGGCCGCTGGCCAGCGGTTTCCTCGCCGCCTGTTTTTTTGGATTGGCGCATACTTTTCCCTACGGCCAGGCGGTCGGAGCTCTGGCAACCTGGCTCTGGCAAACCAATCTTGCGCTCGCCGTCTTTAATCTTTTGCCGGGATTTCCCCTGGACGGCGGAAGAATTTTCCGCGCAATGGTCTGGGGAGTTACAAAGAGTTTTGAGAAGG
>JBGPIX010000111.1:0-14632 GCA_041485085.1 Candidatus Acidiferrum sp. | reverse complement strand
GCAAATCACCGAATACCTCCAGGACGAAAAGCACCCGCGCCACATCCAGCACGCCCTCGTCCAGCTCGGCGAACGTATGGGACGCCGCGATGCGCGAGTAACCCAGTGGTATCCGGAAATGACTCGCCTGTCTTCACATCCCGTAGAGGAAGTTCGCAACACCGACGCCTGGGTCATGGGCCAAGACGTTTCCGTCTCCGCTTTCCACGAAACTCTCCTGAAGATGCTCCAGGATCAATCGCCGATGGTCCGCGGCAACGCTGCCCTCTCGCTAGTCCGCTTCGGCGACGCGAGCGGCCGTCCCCACATCGTTGCTCTTCTCCAACCCGCCAGAATCGTTGCCCCCACCGCCGGACGCGTCACGGATGCCGATAGAGTAGGAACCGCCATCCACCAAGGCGGCCTCATCGCCAAGTTGCAAAACGGCCAGCAATCCACCGAACTCCGTTCACCCATCAGCGGACGCATCCGCACCTTATTCGCAGCCCCTGGCTCGAACGTGACCGCCGGCGCAGAAATCGCCACCGTCGACCCCGGCGACGAGCAAGTCTGGGAAGCTCTCCGCGCCCTTTATCTCGTCGGTCAAGTCGATGACCTGCCTGCCATCCGCCCCTACCAGCGCGAACTCCCTGAAATCTCCGACCGCGTTCGCCAGCAAGCCAACCTCACCGAAAAAGCCATCCGCGACCGCGCTGCCGCACACCCCTAAGCAGTTCATAAGGCGCGCGCCTCTGTAACGCTCCTAGCCAATTCGGCACACTAAAATGGCCCCGCCTCCCGGGGCAGTACCGCTTTGGAACAACCTGCCCCTTCGGTCAGGTCCCTTAACATTTTCTAACCCGTTAAGCTTGCTTAGGGCTCGGGGTCTCCCCGAGCGGAGGAGGGGGCGATGTTCCGCAATCGATATCTTATTCTGCTGGGGGTATGTTTTCTTACAGCCTCTGCTGCTTGGGCCGACGACGTCGGCTACGTGGACTGCTCCAACCATTCCGAAGGTATCCAGGTTTTCGCCAAGCCCAGGAAGACTCCTGACGTTGTGGCCACCGTGCCTTGCGGCGAACGCTTCACCGTCCTGGTCTACGGATTCGTCTTCTCCCAGATTCAGATGCGAGACGGAAGGGTCGGCTTCATCTACTCGAATATGATCGCCATCGATCACAATGCCACCTCGCTGCAACAGACGGGCTCCTTGCAAATAGCCTCAGCCAGGACAAAGGTTCCGAGTACACTCGCTCCCGTCGCACACCCGAATCCTCCTGCGCCTGCGCAACCTCAGCCCGTCGCGGCTAAGCCTGCTTCAACGCCAGCGGTCGAGCCGGCGCCAAATGTCCCGCAACCGGTTGCCACGGTTGCCGCCGCCGCGCAGCCGACTTCGTCAGAGCCCGCTCCAACTCAATCCGCAGGGCCGTCTCTAGACCCGGCTCCGGCTCCCGTACCGCCAGCATCGAATGTCCCGGAAACACCAGCGACCGTCGCCCAGCCTGCTGCACCTGCATCTACGCAGCCTGAGCCAGCACCGCCTCAGCCAGCAGCAGTCCAGCCAGTCTCGGCTCCAGATCCAGCGCCCGCACCTGCATCGAACGTCGCCGAACCAGCCGCGCCCGTCCATCAGCCCGAGCCGTCTGCGTCCGCGCAGCCTCAGCCTGCTTCGCCTGAACCGCCAGCGCCCGCCATCCGGCCCAAGACGGAAAGGGCAAGCTGGGAGCAGCCCAACCGGGCCGTTCGCAAACCCACTCTCTTCGAATTCTACGGTGGCTACGCGTTTGCCCGCATGGGCGGCAGCGGCGGGGGAACTTCCAGCAACCTCAACGGCGCCATGGGCTCCGTCGGCTTGACCCTAAGGCCGTGGCTGCAGATCGTCGGGGACAGCACCTACAGCTACGTGACCGTCGCTGGCACCAAAAACGTCCTCTATGGCAATCACTTCGGGGCCCGCTATTTCTACCGCAGCCGCAATCGCTGGGGAGCCACCCCGTTTTTTGAAGGCCTGGTAGGCGGATCGCGTGCCGACACCACCATCACCGGCACCGGTGGCTACACGACCTCCCAGAACTGCCTTTCCTACAAAGCCGGCGGCGGATTGGATATCCACCCCACCCGCCACTGGGAAATCCGCGTAATCGACGTCGACTACTACCGCACCGCTTTCGGCACCAATCTTCACCAGAACAACTATTGGGTCACCACCGGAGTCGTCCTCCATCTCTTCGGCGGCGGCCCCCAGTAATAGCCTGTTCGGAGAGTAACCACTTCTAGGGGCGTCCGCCGCAGCGGGCGCCCTTTCCTTTTTGCTTTCCTCGCTTCACCTGCTCGGCGACTTACCTTCGTACCATTGCCACCTTTTTGGCCCGGACCGTACATTTGGTTTGCAAATTGTCGTAACCCCGCACGGCTGTTCGTTGTAAGACCCACTTTTCAAGGGAATAGGAGCCCGCTGCCATGCAGCCGTGCGAGGGAGATGCCTGCGACTTCGTGGAACTATGGAGTCATGACTCGGCCTGGTTCGTTCAAAATCTTCATCTGTCGAAGTCTGTCCGCGTGGAATTCGATGGCATTTGGGGCGGAACGACCCACTCCGTGGATCTAAAGCCCCGCGAAGAACAAATTTTGACGTTCACCGAATTCTTCGGCAACTGGCACGCCAACTTCATCAAAAAGGATTGACCACAAACGTTGCCGGCGGACCCGCGGCCTTTCGAACCTGCTCCTGTAGCGGCGACTTTACGTCGCCATCTTTCCTTTCTCTTTCTCCGCGTGCCGCTGACTTTACGTCGCCATCTTGCTTTTGATTTTCTTTCCGGTCCCGCCGGTACTGCCTTGCCCATCTTTCTTCCAAGGCGGCTGAAACGTCTCCAAAGGAGGCGCCAAACGCTTCCACCCAAACACAAACGACCCCGAATACGGCCATTCATGGACTGTCTTCGCCAACCCCGCCCGAACTGGGTTCAAGAAAACGTACCACGTCGCCTCATCCAACGATTTTCCGCCCCGCAAGACGTGATCGTAATACCCCTTCTGCCAAAGATTGGAAACACCACTCTTACGCGCCTCCGTCGCAGCCGCTCCCTTGAACGCCCGAACCATTGGTGCAAGTCTCGAAGAACCGCTCTCCCCAACGAGAATCAAATGCAAATGATCCGGCATGAAGCAATAAGCATAAACAAGGAACGAATGTGCAGGGCAAGTTTTCTCGAGAAGGGCAAGCAACATATTGACCAGATCATGGTCATCGAAAACTCTTCTACGATCCTGAACACAAAGCGTCAAGAAATAGGCCCGCCGTCCACGATAAGCCTCCGCCTCCAGTCGATTTTGTTTCCTCCGAAATTCCGGCATCTCATCCCTCTGTAGCGGTGAGTTTACCTCGCCATCTTTTCTTCGATTCTCTCTTCCACCACCTCAATGCCAACCCGGATGGCGGCATGAAGCCGCCTCTACAATTCGATCTTCTCTCCCCATCTTGTCGCGGCGACTTCACGTCGCCATCCTTCTTCTGCCTTTCTCCCCCCGCCGCGACTTCACGTCGCCATCTTTCCTTCGAAAACGCCAAGGATTATATGCTCCTTCCGCCTCTTCGCTCGTGACTGGTCCATCTTCACCACCGACCCGATTTCAAGTCCTACGCCAAAATCCTCCCCTCAAATTGCACTCGCCGTCGCTTTCGTTGTGAGAAGATGGTCACTTCCCGGTCGTCTCGATTGACTACCACGGCCCTAGTCACTTAGATCTCGATAGGAAACTCAGTTGGACTAGAAATGGAATCGATAAAGAAGTTCGCCGCACTCGTTGGCCTTCTGCTTGGCATTATCGGCCAGTTAATCACCCTGATCCTCGCTTTTAGGAACGACTTCAGTGCAGCAATCACGGCCTCCCTGGCAATAGCCTTCTCAGTCACAGTCGTCGCTCTGATCACGATCATTACGTCGAAAGTGCAGTCACGACTTGGCGACCCTTCGCAGTCAATCCCACGCTATTCAACAACAATGCGACGAGCCGCGTGGATCGCTCTATTTTGTGTGCCAGCTATGCTGGCATCCAGTTTTTGGATTTGGAGAACCTATCACATCAGGCCGAACGGGAGATTTGTGATCCTTGTGACCAATTTTGATGGGCCCGATCCGAAATCGTTCCGGGTATCCGAAATAATCGTGGAGAACATCCGTCTTGCTACCAGACCATATAGCGATATTGAGGTACGCACGCTCGACCGTGCTATCACCGCCCAGCAAGGCAGTCCAGAGGCAACCAAGGTCGCCAGGGAGAACTCCGCAGATCTCTTGCTGTGGGGCTGGTATGGCAGCAGCGCTGATACGGCTGTCGCTACGGTCCACTTTGAAATTATGAACCCTCGGGAAATGTCTATGCTTCCCTCTAGCGAGATGATGACGCCGCCCCTCTCGCAGCTGAACAACTTCAGTTTGCAGGTACGGCTGGCGCACGATTATTCGTATATATCGCTAATGGCTGCGGGGCTGGCTCGCTACGAACAGCGGGACTACTCCGGGGCGATAGATCGAATGAATGCCGCGGAACAGGTCGCAGGTGGGAATCTGTCACTTCTGGACCCGACTTACCTTTACTACCACCGAGGTACCGCTTACATTGAGCTCAACAAACAGGACCTCGCCATCAAAGACCTGAACCGCTGCATTGCCCTGGATCCAAAATTCGCAGCGGCTTTTATCAACCGGGCAGTTGCCCTCTATGACCAGGGGCAATACGCGGCAGCAAAAAGTGATGCGGACACAGCCCTGAGTTTGGACCCCTCTAATGCGGTGGCCTATAACACGCGAGGTGTCATTGTCGAAAAAATTGGCGACCACGCCGTCGCGCTGCATTCTGCATTGGTAGACTTCAGCAAAGCCCTCGAACTGGACCCACAGCAATCATGGGTGTACAACAACCGCGGCTTGATCTACGACGAGCAGGGGGATTTCGACCAGGCAATTGAGGATTACGACCGCGCCATCAAGTACGGCAGCTCCCTCGCCGTCAAGAATCGAGCCATGACTCGATACCAGGCCGGCGAGTACGAGTTGGCCGTCTCCGATTTCTCTATGGCGCTAAACCGCGAACCAGCAGACCCCCTCCTTTATGCCCATCGCGGCCTGGCCCATGCAGCCCTTGGCGAAACCGCGGCCGCCAACACAGATTGCGACCACGCCATCAGCATCAGTCCAACCAATGCTCGTCTCTACGACACAAGAGGTATTGCCCACACGCTTCTTGGGGACTTCGACAATGCGAGCCGAGATTTCGTGGCAGCCCTAACTCTTGACCCAAGATTTGCCCGCACCTACTTCGACCGCGGCACGATGCACGCGCGACTGCAGAACTACGACTCTGCGGTCAAGGATTTCACGTCCGCGATCAAGCTTGACCCCGAGTTCGGCGCAGCCTATATGTCGCGAGGGGAGACATATCAGCAAATGGGCAAGGCTCACTTGGCTTTTCAGGACTTTGCAAGTGCCACCCACCACGGTGTGCGGTTCAGAATTCAGTCGTTCAAAGTCCTCGATGACGCAGACAACTCAAGTTCGAATCAGCGGAAGAAATAGTCGGCGGGTGGCACAGCTTAATTGAGCGAACTTGGTTTGGGCGGGTGGCGCACCCTTTGGGGTTTGGTTTTTCAAAGGGTGCCGGTTTTGACTTTTTCTAGACAATCTTGCGCCGCTTGCGCCATCGGACGGTTAGCGCTAAGCGGCGGAAGTGGAAGAGTTCAGTGAACGCTCAAGTGCGGCGCGGTCCCAGTTGGCGAGGCGGACGCCCGCTTCGTAAGTGCTCTCACAAAAGTCAAGCAGCGCGGCGCTGGGAGAAGGGGCCGTGCGCACGTCGTCGTACATCAGAAGGAATTCGCCGAGCTGCTGGTGATAAAAGGCGGCTTTCGGCAAGACTTGTGACCCCGAGAGGCCTTGCGGCTGCGGCGCCATGTAGGAATAGAACGCTGGGCCCTTGATTTCTCCGCCGCCGGGCCAGAAGCCGACGCTGCTCACTTCGTGGGAGTAGGCTTCGCGGGTGATACGGTCGGCGCCAGGGCGTTGGGGGGCCAGGCGGCCGGAAAAGCGAGTCACCGCGAGGTCGAAGCTGCCCCAGAAGAAATGAAACGGGGCTGCATTTGCCGACGAAGCGCGACCTGAACTCGTTGAAGACACGATCGACGGAGACCAGGATTCGCCAGAATTTGCGGACGGCCTCGGGATCGTACGAGGCGTGGACTTGGTCTTCGTCAAAGGGAATTGGATTGGGTATTTCCACGGGCATTCGCCAAATTTTTACTCGGATTCCCGCGGATTGCAGCAGCGCGAGGAATTCACGATAGAAGTCCGCAACGGAGCGAGGGACGAGCGCGAGAGTCTTCACCAGGCCATCGTTTGTCTCCAGCCTGAGCGTGTGGTCAAGGAAATCGAACTGGATCTTGAAGACGCCTTTGCCGCAGGGAATCGCGGTAGTGGTCAGGCCGCGTGCAGTCACATACAAGGGGACGTTCCACCAGTGATTTACCAGCGGCGTAAGCGCAAGACGAACCTTGCCGACGATCTGGGTGTACATGTGAAGCGTGGCGTACGTATCTTTCCAAGCCTCCAGCGGAAGAGCAGGCCAGCATTCAGGAAGGTCGCTCATGCTGGTTTCATTGGGTTCGCTCATTTTCAGCCTCCCCGATTCCATCGCTGGTGCATAGCGAGAAAGGACGAGGCGTAGATTAGCTCAAAAGACCGTGTGGATAAAGACAGCGGAATTCCTGTGCGTCCTTCATTTAAGTTTGCCGGGTGCGGGTGCTTCACGTGCCGGTTTTGCACGTGGGGCTTTTGACTTATCCACAGATTTCCACAATTCTTTCGAATCCCGCCCCTCCCGCAAACCCTTTCCCTCGACCAACTTGAATCCCACCGTCTCAAATAGCGACGCCCATTCGAATAGCAACATAGTAATCCTCGACAGTCATTACTTTTAATGTTACCATGTCCTTTGATAGTTCGCGCCCATCCTCGCATTTGGAGTGCGGTGGCTTGCCACCGCTTTTCCTCCAGCCCCCTGTTTACCCTAAGTGTCGAAGGGCCGCCCTCCACTCCTCCCAATCTCCGTGCCCTCCGTGAACGGCGTTTACCCCGGCCCGGTCGGGGTGTTGAATTCCCTCCGTCCGTCGGCTGCCAAAGCCGCACAACTCCTGGAAAGCCTTTGCTTCTCCTTCACGAATTTCCCAAAGCGCTGCCCCCGAAGCCCTTTAGAATCAACGCCCATTTCCCACGATTTTGTTGCCACGTAAGTACCTTTAGAATGAACACTTCCAAAAGTGTATCAAAACAAAGGACTTTATCTGTCTTTAGAATCAACACTTTTGAAAAACAGGGGAGGGGGTGGCCGGTTATTGTTAACCAGGAATCCGAAAGGGATTCCTATCCTGAGGAGTCCGCCGCGGCGGACGACGATTCTCGTCCCACGGATCATGGGCCACGCCAATTTCGAGTTTCAATTTTCGAGTTTCGTTATGTGGAATCTGCGCGGGGTTACTTCAATACGACATCGGGCCGACTTCTTTTTCGACCTCGACGGTATCCACCATGACGATGGCGTCCCACGGGCAACCATCCAGGAAGCAGCCGTCGGGGCCCTTGCTGAGGCACTTCTTACACCCGATGCACAAAATCGGGTCAATCTGGATGCGCCCGAACGGTGGATTGTCTTCGTCCGGCACCCAGAACATGCAATCTTCCACCGGGCAATACTCCACGCAAGCTGGCGATCCCGCGCAGCCGGTGCAGCACTCCGTTATTACGGCCAGTTCTTTCGGCTTCTTCTTGCGCGCGGTGGCGATACCCTTCGAGCGCGGTTCAAACTTCTGCTCGTCGGGCACCATCCCAGGAGCTTTGACAGCATCGGGTGCGTTAGCCATTTCCCGAGATTCTACCCTGAGTGTCAAGCCCTTGTCAGCGGAGTTTTTTGCCCCCAGTCCCGCGCTTGCTACAATGCCCATGCCATCCGATTCACCTTCGGCCGCACACCATGTTCCCCAAAGTTTTCTACAAACATCTCGCGCCTGCACTCCTCGCCGGACTTGCCTTGCGCCTCTTCTTCATCTGGCGATTCCCTTTCTACTCCGGCGATACGGCCTATTACGAAGAGCTTGCCCGCAACTGGCTCTACCACGGCATCTACGGTTTCTATTCGCACGGCCAGCTCCTTCCGTCCGACGCACGCGGCCCCGGCTATCCTGCATTCCTCGCCGGGATTTATTTCCTGGCCGGTACAGGCCGGATGGCGGTCATGCGCGCGCAAGCCTTCGTCGACCTTGCCACATGCGTCCTGGCCGCGGGCATCGCCGCTCGCCTGGCAGGTGGCGCCTCGGAAAGCGTTCGAGCCCGCGTCGCGATTGCTGCGCTATGGCTGACGGCGCTGTGTCCGTTCACGGCGAATTACACCGCAGTTCCGCTCACGGAAGTTTTAGCGGTATTTTTCACCACGCTTGCGCTTCTGATTTTTCTGGCGCCGGCAGGAATGAATCTCGACGGAATTTTCTCGAATAGGAATTCGTTGCGCGCCGTAACAATTTGGTTCGCGGGTGGTCTCGTCGTTGGTCTCGGCACGCTCGTTCGGCCGGAAACGCCGCTGCTTCTCGTCGCCATGCTGATTGCGCTTTGGCTTCGCTATCGCCGTCCCGCGAATTGGAAAAAGTTGGCACTCGCAACACTATGGATGATCGCCGGATTGTTGCTACCGCTCGCACCATGGGCCGCGCGCAACGCATTGAGTGTCGGTCGCGTGCAATTCCTCGCGCCGCGCTACGCGGAAACTTACGGCGATGTTCTTCCAACCGGTTTTTACGCGTGGACGAAAACCTGGATGTATCGCTTTCGCGATGCTTACCTTTTCACCTGGAAGCTGCCCTCGGAGCGGATCGACGTGAAAAATCTTCCTTCATACGCCGTGGATTCCCCCCAGGAATTTTCCCGCGTTTCTTCCCTGCTCGATCAATACAACCGCGCGCATGGCATGACTCGATCCATCGATTTGCAGTTCGCCGAGTTAGCGCGCGAACGCACGCAACGTCATCCGATTCGCACTTATGTTTGGATCCCCATCGAGCGCTCTGCGTCGATGTGGTTTACTCCGCGGACTACGCTGCTGCCTTTTTCCGGACGCTTCTGGCCGCTCGCCGAAAGTTACCACTACAATCCCGCCGAGTTCGAAGTCACTCTCGGGTTTGCGCTGCTCAATGTTCTGTACGTTGGAATGGCGCTAGCGGCCGCGTGGTTTTATCGCGCGAATCCTGGAGTTCTTCTCATCATTACATTCATCGCCGTTCGCACCGCGTTCCTCACGCAATTGCAGACCTGCGAACCGCGCTACGTCCTCGTTTGCTTCCCCGCTCTGCTGGCGATTAGCGCACAACTTTGCGCGCGCCCTCAAACAAAGGGAGCTAACCGAGAATAGTTATCACTTGACAAGAACGCGGTAAAGGAAGTATCTCAGCGACCGAAGCGCAAGGTTCGCGGATGTGCTGGAGGTACTGCTGTGACTTGGAATCAAACCTATGATCCCTTGGGACACTGGTGGCTTTCGACGCTGGTTGCGGCGCTGCCAATCCTTGTACTGCTGGGCCTGCTGGCGGGATTCAAGGTGAAGGCGCATCTTTGCGCCATCGCCGGCGCGGCCACTGCCGTCCTGTGCGCCATGGTGGTTTTCAAGATGCCCGCGGTACTCGCGGTTAGTAGCTTTTTTTACGGCTCGGCGTTTGGTCTTTTGAAAATCGTGTGGATCGTCATCGCGGCGGTTTTTCTCTACGACATTTCCGTGGAGACCGGTCAGTTCGAAATCATGAAGCATTCCGTCGCCGCGATTACGCCCGATCGCCGCCTGCAACTCTTGCTCGTGGCCTTTTGTTTCGGCGCTTTCATTGAAGGTTGCGCGGGATTTGGCGCGCCCGTGGCAATCGCGGGTGCGTTTATGATCGGCCTCGGTTTCAAACCATTTCAGGCAGCGGCGCTCAACCTGATCGCTAACACCGCGCCCGTCGCGTGGGGTGCGATTGGCACTCCCGTGCATGCGCTGGCGAGCGTCACGGGTCTGCCGGAAAGCGATCTGAGCGCGATGATCGGCCGCATTCTTCCCATCACTGCGATCATCGTTCCTTTCTGGCTGGTTCGCGCCATGGTCAGCTGGTCGGAAACGTTCGAAGTTCTTCCGGCCATCCTCGTGGTCGGGGGTTCGTTCGCCGCAACGCAATGGTTTTGGGCCAACCACATGGACAGCAATCTGGTGGACATCGCGGCTGGAGTCGTATCCCTGCTGGCGACGATGCTTTTCCTCCGGGTGTGGCAGCCGAAACGAATCTGGCGATTTGAAGACGAACGCGAAGAAGACGCGGCAAAGGTAGCGCGAAATGAAGTGGCCAAGCAACACACCGCTGGGCAGACGGCCAAGGCTTGGTTGCCCTTTGCGATTCTCTCCGTGCTCGTGCTGATGTGGGGCTTGCCGAGCGTGAAGTTGGCGATGAATAAGGCGACGACGCCCGCTTTCAAAGTCACGCTCCCCGACGGCAAGCCGCGCCCCGGCCCGGCAGGATGGGACTGGCCGTATCTGCATAACAAAGTATTTCGAACGGCGCCGGTTGTAGCGAAAGCAACGCCCGAAGGTGCGCGTTTTGATTTCAATTGGTTGACGGCAACGGGAACGGGCTGCTTTATTGCGGCAATTCTTGCTGGACTGCTTCTCGGCCTCGGGCCTGTGAGGCTGCTCCAAATCTTTGGACATACACTTGTGCGATTGCGATTCGCGATTGTGGCGATGACTTGCATGCTGGGCCTGGGATACGTCACGCGATACTCAGGCATGGACGCAGTTTTAGGCCTGGCGTTCACGCGTACGGGCTGGTTCTTTCCGTTCTTCGGCACGTTCATTGGCTGGCTCGGCGTGGCGTTAACTGGCAGCGACACTTCTTCGAACGTGCTGTTCGGCGGATTGCAGAAAATTACTGCGCAGCAGCTTAACCTCAGTCCTATTCTCATGTGTGCGACGAACAGCGCGGGCGGCGTTATGGGTAAGATGATCGACGCGCAATCCATTTGCATCGCCACCGCGGCCACCAACCAAGTCGGCAACGAAGGTTCGATATTTCGATTTGTTTTCTGGCATTCCGTGGCGCTCGCAGCCATCGTGGGCATTATCGTGATGATGTACGCCTACGTTTTCCCGCAATTCATCCCGAATGGGTTGAACTTCATTCGCTGATGGAGCAAGCTGCTTCATGCATCCCGGTGAATGAATCCCATGGAAGCGCGCATTCTTGATGAGTTCCGAGCGATCGTCGGCGACCGCGGACTGATTTCTTCGCCTGAAGAACTACATACCTATGAGTGCGACGGCTTGACCAATTTCCGCGTGATGCCTCGCGCGGTGCTGTTGCCCAATTCCACGGAACAAGTTCAAGCGATCGTTCGAATCTGCCATCGCGAACGAATCCCATTTGTAGCGCGCGGCTCGGGCACGGGCTTGAGCGGCGGGGCGCTTCCGGTTGCGAATGGGATTGTCATCAGCCTGGCGCGCATGAATCGCATTCTCGAAGTTGACTTTCCGAATGCACGGGTGGTCGTCGAGCCTGGCGTGATCAATCTCGACGTGACTGGGCGCGTGTCACCGCAGGATTATTTTTACGCGCCCGATCCCTCGTCGCAATCGATCTGTAGCATTGGCGGAAACGTTGCGGAAAATTCCGGCGGGGCGCATTGCCTGAAGTATGGATTTACGACCACGCACGTGCTGGGCCTGGAAGTGGTCCTTGCCGATGGCTCGCTGGTGCATTTCGGCGGAAAAACTCTCGACGCTCCCGGCTATGACCTTGCGGGAGTTTTCGTGGGCTCGGAAGGCACGCTCGGCGTAGCCACGAAAGTTATCTTGCGCATCGTGAAGCGGCCCGAGTGCATTCGAACACTGCTGGCCGCTTTTCCATCCACGAATGAAGCGGGCGCGGCGGTGAGCGATATCATCGCGGCGGGGATGCTGCCTGCTGCCATCGAAATGATGGACAACCTTGCGATTCAAGCTGCGGAAGCGGCGGTCCACGCGAACTATCCGAACTGCGGCGGCTTGCTTCTGGTGGAACTCGATGGGCCAATTGCGGAAGTTGAAGCCTTGATGACCGACGTAAACGAAATTTGCCGTTCGAATGGCGCGTCGGAAATTCGCGTGGCGCAGTCGGATGCGGAACGCGCGCTGGTCTGGAAAGGGCGCAAGGCAGCGTTTGCGGCGATGGGGCGAATTTCGCCGAATTATATTGTGCAGGACGGCGTGATTCCGCGCACCGCGCTTCCGCGCGTGATGAGCGAGATCGATCGCTTGAGCAAGGAAGCGGGCGTGCGCGTGGCGAATGTGTTTCACGCCGGTGACGGCAACTTGCATCCGCTGGTTCTTTATGACCGCCGGATTTCCGGGCAGGAAGAGGCCGCCGAAGCACTGTCCTCGCGAATTCTCGAATTGTGTATTGAGGCGGGCGGCTCGATCACCGGCGAACATGGCGTTGGCGAAGACAAAAAGAAAATGATGTCCAAAATGTTTGCCGAACCGGATTTGGCAACGATGCAGAGAGTGCGATGTGCGTTTGATCCGCTGCAGCTTTCAAATCCGACGAAGGTTTTTCCAACACCACGCCTATGCGGAGAGAAACCCGGTGAATACGTGGCGCACCCTGCGGAATCCGCGGGAATCGCGGAGCGCTACTGACACCGGCCTATGGACTCCGCAATCAAATCCGAAGCGAGCGGTTTGAATTCGTCGCTGCGTTACAAATTCATCGCGCTTGTGGGGAATGAATATGTGCGGGCGGCGACGGCCGCGGATGCGGTCGCGGGAGTGCAGCCGAAGCTGGTGATTGAACCGGGAGCGGAAAGCGAGCTTGCCGAGATTTTGCGGCTTTCGAATGAGGCGGGGCTGGCGGTGATCCCGCGCGGCGGCGGAACGAAGCTCGGGTGGGGAAATCGGCCGGCGCGTGCGGATTTGATTTTATCGACGGCGCGGTTGACTGAAATTATCGAGCATGCCTGGGCGGACCTCACCGTAAGCGTCGAGGCGGGCTGCACGATTCAAAGATTGCAGGAAACACTGGCGCAACATGGGCAGCGGCTGGCTCTTGATCCGCTGTGGCCGGAAAAAGCCACCGTTGGCGGAGTGCTTTCCACCAACGACAGCGGAGCGTTGCGTTTGCGTTTTGGCGCGCTGCGCGACTTGATCATCGGGGCCACGATCGCGCTGCCGGACGGCACTTTGGCGCGCAGCGGCGGCAAAGTTGTAAAGAATGTCGCTGGGTATGATCTGCCGAAACTCGTGACGGGAGCCCTGGGAACGCTCGGGGTGATTACCCGCGCGGTGTTTCGGCTGCATCCGCTTCCACGAAACACGCGGTCATTTTCCATTTCTTCCGCGAACGCCGAGGAGGCGCAGCGGTTCGTGCTCGCGGTTCAGGATTCGAAACTCGCTCATACGTTTTTGCAATCGCATTTTTCTGACGAGGCTCCGCCGGTCTCAGGCATTTTGTTTGAAGGCACGGCGGCTGGGCTGACGGCACAGGAGGCACAACTGCGAGAGTTGGCCACTCCTGGAAGCGTTTCTGAGGCTTCCACGTCAAGCTGGTCGGCACGCGAGGAGTTGTGGAGTTTTTCAGATCCGGGTACAACCGCCGTCGCGAAAATCTGCATGTTGCCGGGAGATTTGGCGCGCACGATGGGTGGAGTTGAGCGCGCGGCACGGTTGCATCAACTGCGCTGGCGCGCGTTGGTATATGCGACGGGAATCGGATGGCTTCGGCTGGAGGGCAAGCCGGCAGCATTGCGTGGGGGGCTACAACTGCTGCGCGTGGAATTGGAAGAGCATGGCGGATCGCTTGTCGCGCTTCATCGGCCGGAAAAAATGGCGGAGCTTGACACCTGGGGAAACGCAGGAGACGCATTGTCGCTGATGAAAGCGGTGAAGCACCGGCTCGACGCGAAAAATACGCTGAATCCTGGACGATTTGTGGGTGGCATCTGATGAACGAGTTGGTCATGAAGCAAGAGTGCGAGAGCGCCTTCGACGCTCACCACCCACCTTCGAATGCGATTATCGAAAAGTGCGTGCACTGCGGATTTTGCTTGCCCGTTTGTCCCACTTACGTTTTGTGGGGTCAGGAAATGGATTCGCCGCGCGGGCGGATCTATTTGATGAAACTCGCGAGCGAGGGCGCGGCGGAAATGAATTCGACGTGGGTGAGCCATTTCGACAGTTGCCTCGGCTGCATGGCTTGCATGACGGCATGTCCCTCCGGGGTGGACTACGGAAAACTCATCGAAGCTACGCGCGCGCAGATCGAACGAAAGACGGAACGCCCCCGGAGAGAAAAACTGCACCGGCGATTCATGTTCAAGAATTTCACGCAACCGGGCCGCTTGAGGCGAATGCGCTTGCCGCTGCTTATTTACCAAAAATTGGGATTCCAGGCGGTCGCGCGCGGGTTGGGTTTGCTGAAATTGTTGCCAAGGAAAATGCGCGCGATGGAAGCGCTGCTTCCAAAGATTGGGCGGCGGGCAGCGATCGCGGAGGTTACGCCGGCCGTGGGCACGAAGCGGCGCCGGGTTGGACTGCTGCTGGGTTGCGTGCAGCGCGAATT
>JBGPIX010000110.1:0-14665 GCA_041485085.1 Candidatus Acidiferrum sp. | reverse complement strand
TTCCCCACAGAGCTCGGTATTTGCGTGCCGCGCGAATACTGGTTGACGATTGGTGTGCGAGTTTGATGAAGGCAGCAATGCGAAATCCAGTGGTATTTGATGATCAGTTCTCGCGCTGTCGGCGTTTGCTCTACTTCATGGCTCGTCGTGTGCTTGGCGGTTCTGAAGGAGCCGAGGAGGCGGTGAAAAACTGCCTCCTCACTGCCACTCGTAATCCCCCAAAGTTCGAATCCGAAGGCGCTTTCAGGAGCTGGCTCCTCAGAATTCTTATCGACGAGGCTTTACTAATTCTCCGTCAGAAAAACAGGACATCACCAACCTGCCACGAACAGGTCTTTGCGGAACAGCGCTAAACATGGTGCGGGGACCAGCGCTTGCGGCGGTGCTGACTGTTCAAAGGCAAAGGGGAAGACGTTCTATCCAGTTTCACCTCACGCCCCGTAGACTCGCCGCCGTTAGGGCCGAGCTGCAGAATCACTCAAACCGCTGTACGGAAAATCGATTCCTGAGTACAATCGAAAACAACGAGCGGGCGTCGTACAATGGCAGTATAGAAGCTTCCCAAGCTTCGGACGTGGGTTCGATTCCCATCGCCCGCTCCATAAAGCCTGTTGATGCAGTTCGCTCGACTGGCTTCGGCTCCTGAAAATGACCGGCAAAATGTCGGGCTTTGGACGCAGTGGGACATGCGGCTTGACCAGAGTCGTGAAGTTAGACGCGACACCCGTTGATGATCGATGTGTGCTCGAATCTGACAAATGAGAGCGCCTAAAACAGACGCGGTAGATCGTGGCAAAAGGCGGAAGAACGGGGGGCCGATCGTCGATTCCGCGTCTAATAAGGAGAAACAGCACATGGTTCGTCTAGTTGTAATTTGCATGGGCCTATTATTGTCTTCGTCAGCGGCGTACGCCCAACTTGACCAGATCGAGAAGCGTATAGGACTAGCGAACGCCAGTGGATTGAGCGATTCGAAGGTGGCTTCCGGCTTAAAAGAAGCGCTACGGATTGGCGCGGACAATGCAGTGAAGCTAACTGGAAAAACCGACGGTTACTTTGGAAATGAAGCGATCAAGATCTTGATGCCAAGCAACCTTCGTCCTCTGGAGAAAGGCTTGCGGGCGATTGGTTACGGCCCAAAGGTCGATGAATTTGTTCTCAGTATGAACCGTTCTGCTGAAGCCGCGGCACCAGCGGCCAAAAAGATATTTGGCGACGCTATCTTGGCCATGAGTTTCGACGACGCCAGGAAAATCCTTTCCGGAGGAGACACGGCAGCCACCGACTATTTCAAGAGCAAAACCACAGATCAGCTTGCCGCCGCATTTCAGCCAATCGTTGAAAAAACTATGAACGAAAACGGGGTCACACAAAAGTATAGAGCACTGACGGACCAGTACCAGTCCATTCCGTTTGCAAAGAGCCGAACGTTTGATATTGACAAGTATGTTGTGACAAAAGCTCTCGACGGACTGTTTTACGAACTGGCTAAACAAGAGCGGCAGATCCGCAAGGACCCGGCGGCCCGAACCACCTCTCTGCTGAAGGAAGTCTTTGGCAAATCACATCCGTAAGCGCTTAAGCGTGCAAGCGAAATCCACCTGTCCGGCAAGTGCACAACGTGATTTGAGGCACTAAGAGGAGTGACCTGAGGCACAGCGACACTTTGAATCATTCCTAGAATAGGGCTTGGAGCGTGGGACAACTCCAGCTAGCTAGGGTGACCAAAATGTATTGCGTGCGGTGCCTCACAGTCTTTCTGCTTCTTGTTTCCAGCGTTCCTGCTCAAGACGTAGCTCCAGATTGGTCCAAAAAGACGTTCTCGGCCCCGACGGACCGGGTGTTTACTGCTGCCCTCACGTCGATCGCGGCGCAGCATCACGAAGTGAAGTCCAAGGACGACGTGAACCGAGTGGTGACCTTCCACGTCGGGATTACCGCGTGGTCGTGGGGCTACAACATGATTCTGAAGGTGGCTCCGGGGGAAAACCACGCCAGCGACGTATCCGTGGAGATAGCCCGCTCCGGCGGAAAGGCTGTTTCGTGGGGCTCAGGTAAGAAGGAAGTTCAAAAGATCTTCAACGGGATTGAGAAGGAGCTGGCCAAGGCGCCGGCTGTGGCACAGGAGGTCAGCACAGAAACGGTTGATGGCGTAACGAATTTCCATCGACTTGGCACCACGGTCGCCTGCGCTGGTGCGACCAAGGCCGAAGCGGTGCCCGAAATCAAGAAGATGGGCTTTGCATCGATCATCAATCTCCGGCAAGCCGGCGAGCCGGGGGCGGACATCGAAGCAGAGGAAGTTGCCGCGAAAGCTGCCGACATCCGGTACTACCACATCCCCATGAATCCCACCGCACCTGAGCAAGAGGCCGCTGACAAGTTTCTGGACGCGATCACCACACAAGGCAGCGAACCGGCGTTCATTCATTGTGCGGGCGGCGGCCGCGCGGCAACGATGTGGTTTATCAAGCGGCTGGTGGTCGATCATTGGGACGTGGAACGCGCGGAAAAAGAAGCGGCGGCGCTAGGCATGACGAACCCAGCGCTCAAGCAATTCGCCATCGACTACGCGCAGACGCATAAGCGGTAAGGCTGGTCGTCGCTCCTGCCCGCACATCCGATTGCTCTCCATAGGGCGCCTACGAAATGGTGAAAGCTTTCGGCACGTGCGACTTGTTGCGAACGGATTTTGGCGTATCCGGAAGCGGTGCTCATAAGTAGAGTGCAACCTATAGAAGGCCTAGAGGAACGCCCGAATAATCAAGTCTTGCCTGCGAGGGGTCTACGCTGAACCCGACCAAAAACTGGTCCATCCTCAGGGGCGCCCTCATCGCTGTCGCGGTCGCGCTTGTGCTTGCTGGCCAACTCCTTCTCTCTCCTTGGCTCGTCTACATCTTTAAGCCTCTCGCGACGATTCTCATCCTCAGCATCGCCTTTAGAAATAGTCGCAACCGCACCGATTCCTACTCCCTCTGGATCACCATCGGCTTGCTCTGCTCGCTGGTCGGCGATGTTCTTCTCATCTGGCCATTTCTACTCTTTCTTCCCGGACTCTTCGCGTTTCTGCTCGCCCACATCGCCTATCTCGTCGCATTCACTCGCAACGTCAAATTTCCGGTTCGCTTTTCCATCTGGCTCATCTATCTAGCCATCGTCTTCATTCTTTATGCGTTTCTCTACCCGAACATCCCGGTTCGTTTGAGTCCTGCCGTTTTCATCTACTCACTGTTGCTCGCCTCCATGGCTGCACAAGCCATGGGTCGCGCCGTGCTGTTGAAAACGACGCCGTCCTATCGCGCCGCGATCGGTGCCATCTTCTTCATGCTTTCTGACATTCTCTTGGCCATTGACCGTTTCCACGCCCTTATTCTCTTGGCCCCAGTCTTGATCCTCATCCCTTACTATCTGGCCCAGTGGCTCATCGCCCGCTCCACCGATTCGCCGTAGTCCTTCCTCAATACCAAATCCTGCTTTCTTTGGGAGAATCTGATAGGCATGAGTCAGTGTGGCTGCATCGAGGAAGGTCTGCGGTTGAGCTTAGAGTGCAAATCCACGACGGCTTGTCGCAAGTTTTCTGTACACGCGGCGTAGCACGCTTCGCCCGATGACTGAGAAGAACCTGGCTGGGGTCTGGAGGCGGATTGCATTGGCAAGCCGAACTGAAGATCAACGCGCGTCCCTGCCCAGGGCAGGAATGCTTTCCAGGAGATGTCTCGATTCCGCGGCCAGATCGAAAACGTGCCACGGATCGCAACAGGAATGATGGGCGCTTGAAGGTGCGTCGAAAGTATCGCCGCGCCCTTCTTGAATTTCTTTACTTCCGCGTCGATGGAACGCTCACCTTCGGGAAAGAGAACAAGGACCATGTCGTGCCGCAAGCCAAAAGCGCCTGCCTGCATGGCGCGTAGCAGGTTCGTGTCGGGATCGACGGGAACCAGGTGCATCAATCGGGCTGCCTTAGCGCGCAAAGAAGTCGCAAAGTATTCGCTGGCGCCCACAAAGAAGAGCTTTCGAAATAAGCTATAGGGGAGAGAGCTGACCAGGAAAAAGGGATCGAGATAACTCTCGTGATTGGGGCAAATGAGAAACGCGCCCTTCTGAGGAAGATTTTCGAGACCCGTCACACGAAATCTCACTAGGAAGCGAGTAAGCAGGTTCGCGAGTTTCAAGATTGCGAAAACCAAGAGGATAACAATGCGATGAGGTTCGAGGAGATTATTGAACAGCGGCTCGTCCGCGGGTAGATCCGCGAAGAGTTTGTCCCAAGCGCCAGCAGGCCGGACCGAGGCGGGCTCACTAGCTCGCGAGCGCACTGCATCGACGAGCTGACGCACGGTGTACGTGGATTGGGCGACTTCCTCGGGGATGTTCACACCGAACAATTGCTCGAGGTTGGTCAGAACTTCGATGCGTTCGATGGAGTCGAGGCCAAGATCTAGCTCCAAATTTGCCCGGGCTCGCACCGCAGTTTTGTCACGTGAGGCTTCTCGCAGCAATTGCAAGGCCTGAGCAACCAGTGGGTCGGCAGCCCAGTCGGCTTCTTCCTCACTGAGTGGCACATTTGGCGTGCTCCCCTTTTCCGCCTCTGCCACGCCGTGACAAAAGCGTGCGATTTCATAGCGCTTCAGCTTCCTCGTCGTCGTGCGGGGAAGGGGCTCCGTCCGGATTTCATAGCTCAGGATGCGCTTGTGGGCCGGCAAATGAATGGACAGATCTTCGATGTCGAAGCGCAGGACCTCCTTCATGTTCAATACTTTTCGCGCCTTCATTACTTCCAAATCGGGGACGATGACGGCGTGCAAGCGCTCTGCTATTGGTTTGCCCGGCAAGGCTTGGCCAAGGACGCAGAGCTCCTCTATATACGGAGACTGAGCGTAATGCGCTTCGATTTCCTCGGGATAGATGTTCTTGCCGGAGCTGAGGACGATCACTTCCTTCTTCCGGCCGGTGACGCTCAGCCTCCCGTGCGAATCCAGGTAGCCGAGATCGCCGGTCAACAACCAGCCCTCTTTGAGAACCTCGGCCGTTGCATCGGCCCGGTGGAAGTAGCCCTGCATCACGATAGAGCCGCGGATTGCGATTTCGCCGCTGGGCGGCCCGTCCTTTGGGGCAGTTTCATCCGGCATGATTTTTACTTCCACCCCGGGGAGAGGCTGGCCCACCGAACCTTGGCCACCCTCGCCGATACGCGTTAGAGTTGCAGCCCCGGAAGTCTCTGTCAGACCATAAGCCTCGAGAAGGTTGAAACCGAGCCGGTAAAAATCCCTCCCAATTGATGGATCAAACCTCGCTCCGCCGGTTACCAGAAAACGCATTCTTCTTCCCAGAACGTCGTGAACGGCGGAAAAGAGCGTGGGCCCGATGTTGAGGCCACTGAACTGGCGCAGTAGGTCGTTGGTGCTTAGGAGGATCCGGAAAAGAACGGATCTCAGCTTCCCGCCTTCGGCAATTCTGCCGAGCAGGCGCTCGTGGATTAGATAGAAAAATTGCGGAACGCAACAGAAGAGAGTTGGTTGGAATCGCCGAAGGGCATTCAGAAGTGCGGAAGGGCTGATTTCTTCGAGGAAGATGACACGAGCTCCCACGACAAACGGGAGCAAGAGGTTCGCCATCTGTGCCAATGCGTGATACAGCGGCATTACGCCGAGTATGGAATCTCGCTCGTCGAGCTGGATGGCGGAGAATACGGCTTCGGCTTCCGCCAACAAATTGGCGTGGGTGAGCACAACCCCTTTCGGATCGCTGGTCGTCCCTGAGGTATACAAGATCACGGCAGGAGCTTGAAAGTTGGTTGAAGCGGCGGGGGTCGGGCCTTTGCTGTTTTGTAACCCTTCCAGGGACTCGACGCCTGGACTATGACCGCTTAGGAGCACGACTCCGGCTGAACTATCCGCCAAACGACGCGCTTCTTCCACTCTAGCGAGATAGCGGTCGGTGGTGAACAAAATTCTTGCGCCGCTATCGCGAAGGAGCGCCGCGATTTGAGCCGCGGAGTAATGCGTGTCCAAGGGAACCGCCACCGTTCCGAGACGCAGAATCCCCAGGTAAGCGGCGCACCAGGCGATTTCATTGTCGGCGAGGATCGCGCAGGTGACGCCCGCCTGAATATTGCGAGAAGCGAGGAACGCAGCAGTGGACTCGGCCCGGTTTCGTAATTCCGCGTAGGTAATTCTGTCAACCAAATCGCGGCGCTGGAGTTCTATTGCGACATGATCGCCAAAGCGATCGGCTGTCGCCGCAAATCGATCATAGAAATTGTTCCAGATCTCAGGCATTCCAGGATTGTGACCCATTTGTTTAGGCGTTGGAAGGACTGGGATGCTGACCGGGTGAAGGGACACTTGTCCGAGTAACGCGTTTACCATTCCGGGGCTTGCGTGCACGGTAGTTTCGAGCGAGTTCCAGGAAAATGCCGACGTCGCGTTCGAGGTCGGACTGTGATCCGTCGAAGTAGAAAGTTCTAATCGGGATGCCGCCGTTGTCCCGGCTTACACGTGGATAGATCGCTTCGCAAATGATGCCGTTCATGCAGGTGAAAGGGCTGATGTCGATCACCCCGTCGGCGCCCTTTTTGGTGAAATAGACAGCTTTGCCGATATTCACGATCATCTCTCCATTGGCCCCGAGCGGAGGCAGATATTGTTCCGCGTAGCCGAGTACTTCGCCGATTTCTGACGGCTCCTCGTAGCCACGAAAATCTTCTATAAAAAGAGAAGTGATTTCGTGCTCGTCCCTACGTTGAAAGTGTGTCCGGACACGAGCGCTTAGGGACCTGAGAGAAAGACTCTTTCCACGAAGTTTCAGCGTGCGGAACTCGTCGTCATTCACGTACCAGATCCATTCAGAAACATCGTTGAGCCAAACCTCGGCGCCGAATTCCTCCAGTCGTCTCACCAGATCATCGTTGCTGAAAGTGTTCAGCCGGCAAAAGATCTCTCCGACCACACCGATTAGCGGACGCTCCAAATCTGGTTCGATGACCACTGCGCGGAAGTAACTGCGGATCTTCAGCATGCACTCTTGAATCGCTTGCATCTGCTCTCTATCCGATGAATACGGGGCCTCGAGAGTCCGGCAAAGTTCGGAAAGGCTTGTTTCATAAATCTGATCGGAAGATCCTCGTACTGTTTCGTAAGGACGTGTTTTCAACAAGAGTTTGGACAGAATGTCCGAACACACGATGGCGCGCCATCCGCCACGCGCGTATAACGAAGATGCTTCGCCAAAGTCGCTGTATCCGGTTTCACAAGCGGGAGCAAGAATTGTCACGTCCGAGTAGCCCAAAGTGGCAAGCAGGGATTTTACATAGGGCGCGTACTGCCCAAAGCGGCAAGGGCCCTGTCCGATTGCCATGAAGAAGGCCAGTTTGGCTGGATCGACTCCGGGCTTCTTCAGAATCTTCAAAAAATCGCCCACTGTGAGCCGGAGTGGATAGCATTCTTCTCCGTTCGTATACCGGCCGCCCAGTTCAACTGTCTCCGCATCGGGAGGTGGTATGGCTTCAGCGTCGATACCGATGGAGCGCAACACGGCCGCCAGCGCTCGAGAAGGTCCGACGGCCATTCGCGGCACCCAAGTCTTCTTCCCTGCGAACGGATGGCTCGGAGGTATTTGTCGCGAGCGCTTTAGGCTGCGGAGGGGCATCGGAGTAGTCCTTTGCTGTCGAGGTAAGCCTCGCAGCGAGTCATGTAACCGGCATCGTTGCCATGCCCGTCGAACTGCAGTACCAGGAAAGGCTCCTTGGCGACTTCATGGAGGAAAAACTTCACGAAAGAATCAGGGCCGCACTTGAAATTGGTGATGTAGATGATATGAACATTGGTTCTCTGGCGAGCGAAGCGTCCCGCCGCAAGGATACGTCGGCCGGAGTTCCAGAACATATTCGGGTGGAGATCATCGACAGGTTCTTCGTCCAGGGGCAGAAAATCGAGAGGGAGAACGTTGATTCCGTAGAGATCGCGCAGCTTGCGGGGAACATCGCAGTTGCTGCCGCGGTCATAGATATTGTAAGCGCGGCCGACGAGCAGGACGGCGGGCTCTCCCGATTGTTCCAGAGCCACGCATGCCTTGTGTCCCTCGGCGAGAATGTTCGCAGAGAACTCCGCCTGAGCCGTGTAAGCTGCCTCGACTGCACGATCGCTCTGTTTTCGTTGAACTCCGAGACGACTGAAGTATTCGCCCAACTGCCGTTTGACATGGGCCGGGCCCAGGCGAAAATAGATAGTGGGAGCAAGAAACAGACGGGCGCGTGCCTCGAACTCCGGGGCAGAACGCACCACAAACGGGAGTGTCTGGTTCCAGGGGCAAAGAGAAGAAGCGACTGGAGACGCGGGCGCCTCCATATCCATCACGTTCGGTAGAAAGACGTAGTCTACCGGTTTGTGATCCGGCGTCTCTTCAAGCAAGGCTTGTACGTGGCCGTGCGCAATCTGGACAGGAAAGCACGGCTCCGCAGTGCTGAGCTCGACGCCCCGCGCGACAATTTGAGAGTTTGTTGGGCCAGAAACCTCCACTTGAAAGCCTGATTCTTCGAGATAGCGGCGCCAGAAGGGAAAGCGGTCGAAATAATACATGGCCTGTGGAATGCCCACGCGGGCCTTTCCGCTACTACCATTCGGGTGTGGTTCCACATAACCCTCGCGGAGATGGTGCTCCCGGAATGCCATCAGGTCTTCAATAACGGGTTTCCGGTCGGTGCGGGCGCGTTTCCGGAACTTGTCCGAACACTTGTCGCCCCAGTAGGTTTTGCGACCTTCGACGGTGACTTGCTTCATGTCGCAATAGTTGGAACACGCTTTGCAAACAAAGTCGCGAGTCTCGAAGCGTGTCTGATTCAGGTCGAACCCGCGGAACGTGCTCACGGCAAGCGCGCGAGGTCCCTCATCCACGGTGAAGCCATGCTTTTGCTCTTGGCAAATCCGGGTCCGTGACTGTGTGACTTCCTGAGCGATCAAGGCCATGCCGATCGCTCCAATGATGCCGTTGTGCGGCGGAACGATGATGCGCTTGCCGAGGATTTGGGAGAACGCAGCGGCCACAGCGTCGTTGTAGGCAGTACCGCCCTGAAAATAGATAACCTCGCCGACTTTTCGTCCGCGGACGACACGATTTAAATAGTTCAGAGCTACTGAATACGCCAATCCTGCGGCGAGGTCTGGAATGCTGGCACCTTGTTGCATGGCCGCATTTACGTCGCGCTCCATGAAGACGGTGCAGCGTTCCCCCAGCCGCGCCGGTGACACGGACGACATCGCGAGGCGCGCGAATTCCTCTTTGATCTGCACGCCCAGCCGCTCGGCCTGTTCCTCAAGAAATGAACCAGTCCCAGCCGCGCATGCTTCATTCATGGCGAAATCGACCACCACACCACGATCGATCGAGATGTACTTCGCGTCTTGGCCGCCAATCTCGAAGATCGTGTCCACGGGGGGAGTATCTTCCGCCGGGTCGGCCAGATTTCGCACGATGCGTTCATGGACATACATTGCGCCGGTTTTATGAGCCGTAATCTCGTCGTTGACCGTATCCGCCCCCACGAGTTCGCCGATGAGTTCGCGCCCAGACCCCGTGGTTCCCACTCCGCAAATCCGCACGCGCGTGCCGAACAGCTTTTCGATTTCCTGCAATCCCTCGTTGACCACTTCGATCGGACGTCCGGCGGTGCGCAAGTAGATTCCATGCAGTAGCCGGCCGGATTCATCGAGCAGCGCCAGATTCGTGCTGACGGAACCGATATCGATTCCTAGATAGGTCGGGATTGCTGCCTCGCCGGCTTCCGGCAGCGGCTCTGTCCTTGAAGCCGTCGGATGGTCGCGTAGCAGCAAAACATTTTCGAGCGAGAGTGGCTCGGCGTGAGAAATGGAAGTAAGAGCAGGACCTTGCCCGCCGTTGTTCGCTGCGGCGCGAGCTGGAGGGGATCGCATCGGATCCGCAAGAAGAGCCGTGCCGATGGCGCCCAGCCATGCGTAGAGCTCGGGAACAATCAAGCTTGCAGGAGCAAGGCGGAAGGCATCCGCCAGACTTCGGACGACTCCCGCATTCTGCGAGACACCCCCAATGAACGCAACCGGGGCTATCACCTTCCGACCTTTGACGATATTGCTCTTGAAGTTGCGGGAAACCGCCTCACACAAGCCCTTGAGTACTTCCGCCTTGCTGTAGCCCTTCTGTTGAGCGTGGATCATGTCGGATTTCGCAAACACCGAGCATCGTCCGGCGATGCGGGCCGTGGAGGTTGCTTTCAAGACGACGGCGCCGATGTCTTCCACCCGGTATTCCAGGCGCGATGCCTGTTGGTCAATGAACGAGCCGGTCCCCGCAGCACACTGGCTGCTCATCGAGTAGTCAAGAATCCCAGCCGATTGGCGGGACGCGCCGGCGCTTTCGGGGCCATCGCCGCCTTGCGGTCCGTCCAACAAGATATACTTCGCATTCTCGCCACCCATCTCGAAGATAGTGCGAACCTGCGGATAAAGCGCTGATACACCGCGTGCAATGGCCTTGAATTCGTTTTCGGATGTCAGGTTTAGCGCTCTAGCGACGTGGTGGCTTCCGGAGCCCGTGACGCTGATCACTGATCGGCAAGAGTCCGGCATCAGCAGCTGAAGTTCGTCCAACAAATCAAGAGCCGTCTGGAATGGATTTCCCATCGAACGACGGCATTCCGAAACGATGATCGAGTTCAGCCCTTTCGGGCGGCATTCTTTAGGTGAGACAAATCGAAATGTTGACGACTCCGCGAGCGGGCCAAGAATCTTTTGAGTTTCCTCGGGTCCCAGGATTGCAGCCAGTTTTACGCTGGTGCTTCCCACATCCAACCCGATTCTGGCGGTCATGCTACCCCCCCACGCCGTATCTCTTAGATCGGACTAATTCTTATCTGTGGGATGTTTCGACGACTGTGACAAGGGTCACTAGGTCCCGTGTGCTACGTCACCCGATCCTAACCATAGAAGCTGGAGGTCGAAGGTCCCGTGATCTTCTCCTCGTCCCTTCTATGGCGTCGTTCCTGCTTCAGGCGCTGCCATTCAGGGGCATTCCGTGTGCAGTTTTATTGTGACCCCGCGCACGCACGAGTGTGACCCGATTCACTGACTACAGGTCCTGGAGCGTCGAGAGTGGGGTCGAAAGAGATGACGATGTTTGCCAGGGAACTCATGACCAGGCCGTCTGCTTCCCAGCGGCAGGACGAAGACCAAATCTTGGTGCTGAACCGGCGGCGAGATTTACACCAGGAAGTTGAGGTAGCCCCATGATCTTTCCGAATCGACCGGAGGCGGGCCGGCAATTAGCATCGCACCTTGAGAAATACGCGAACCGGGAAGATGTGATTGTGCTCGGCGTCCCAAGGGGTGGCGTTCCGATCGCTTTCGAGGTGGCCACAGCCCTCCATCTACCGCTTGACGTATTCGTGTTGCGCAAATTAGGTGTGCCAGGGCATGAAGAGCTGGCGTTCGGAGCCATTGGAAGCGGTGGCGTCCGAGTTCTCGACAAAGAGATTGTTGAAGCTGCGGGTCTTTCCGATCTGGCCATCGAGTACGTTACAAAAGCCGAGAGCGCCGAACTCGCTCGCCGGGAACAAATCTATCGTGGTGGACGGCCTCCCCTGGATGTGCGTGGGAAGACCGTGATTCTTGTGGATGATGGCATTGCCACCGGGTCGAGCTTGAGAGCGGGCGTGCGCGCCTTGCGGCAAATGCAACCAGCGGCCGTTGTGATCGCCGCCCCGGTGGCGCCTCGGTCGGCGGTAGTTCGTCTGAGGCGCGAGGTGGACGACGTGGTTTGCGTCGCTATCCCTGAAGGATTCCACGGGGTTGGACAGTTCTACAAGGATTTCTCTCAAGTGTCGGACGAAGAGGTCAATGAACTGCTTGGCCGTGCTTCTCGGCAGCACGGTGAACGGCAACTTCAGCATGCAGGAACCCGCGTGCGCAGATAAATCCAAAGGAGTGCGAAGGCTGGGGCTTCGAAAGCGATAGTTCAGCCAGTTTCTTCAGGGCCCAGAAAGTAGAGGTGCAATGATGCTCGCCAAACAAGAACACGCCTTAGTAAGCGCGATTCGCCGATCGGCGCACCCGCTTACGGGAGAGACCACGGACTTTGACCCTTTGATGAAGGCCATTGGCGACTCTCGTTTCGTTCTGATCGGAGAAGCGTCCCATGGGACGCACGAGTTCTATCGGCTCCGTGCACAGATTACGAAGCGCCTGCTAACCGAGAAGGAGTTCACCGCTGTTGCCGTGGAAGCCGATTGGCCGGACGCCTATCGCATCAACCAATACGTACGATTCGAAGGCGACGACGAGGATGCCATCGATGCACTATCCGGCTTCCAGAGATTTCCTGCATGGATGTGGCGCAACGCCGACGTTCTCGATTTCGTTGGTTGGCTGCGCAACTATAACGAGCACCGGCACGCCCACCGGGCGGGTTTTTATGGATTGGACCTGTACAGCTTGCACGCCTCGATTCGCGCGGTGCTGGATTTCCTGGACAAAGTGGATCCTGAAGCTGCCCGCCGCGCGCGGTATCGTTACGCCTGCTTTGAGAATTATGGCGAGGATACACAAGCGTACGGGTATGCCACCAGTTTTGGCCTGAATAAGAGCTGTGAGGATGAAGTTATCAGCCAGTGGATGGAAATGCGCCGGAGAGCCGCGGACCTTGCCAGGCGCGATGGTCGTATGGCGCGGGATGCATTCTTCTTTGCTGAACAGAATGCTCGCCTTGTGAAGAATGCGGAGGAGTATTACCGCGCTATGTTTCATGAGCGAGTCTCTTCCTGGAATCTGCGTGACACTCATATGGCAGAGACGTTGGATGCGTTGGTACACCATCTCGGTGCCAAGGCAAAGGTTGTCGTCTGGGCCCACAACTCTCATCTCGGGGACGCCCGGGCCACGGAAATGGGCCAGCGAGGCGAGCTGAACTTGGGCCAACTGGTTCGTCAACGGTATGGCAAAGAAGCGACGCTCGTTGGATTTACAACGCATACGGGGACGGTGACCGCAGCTTCGGGCTGGGATAACCCTGCAGAACGCAAACATATTCGGCCCTCGCTGCCAGGGAGTTACGAGGCACTCTTCCACCAGACGGGAATTTCGAATTTTCTTCTTCGTCTCGGTAAGAGGGAAGAAGCCACATCCGCATTGCGGGAGCCACGCCTGGAGCGCGCCATCGGGGTGATCTACCTGCCACAGTCGGAGCGCGTAAGCCACTATTTCCATGCCCAGCTCCCGGATCAATTCGATGTCGTTCTGCACTATGACGAAACTCGGGCCGTCGAGCCCCTGGAGCGAACGGCGGAGTGGGAGACTGGCGAGGTACCCGAGACCTATCCTTCCATGTTATAGAACTTCTGGAATCACACCGGCTCTCGTGAACTCCAAGGGACCAAGAGAGCAGCGGATTTCCGCCTGCAATGCTATGCGCCACCGAGCTTGCTTCCACTTCGGATTGTCGCTCCTGGTGGGGCTCGCCTGGGATGGAGTAATCGGCGCACAGGAGCTACCCGTTGTTCCTCAGCAGTCTCTCCCTCCGCAGCAGGTCCATGAAGCCGAGGCACCCAAAAACGCCGCGGTGCCCTGTGTGGAGCCACCACCAATTGTGAGCCTTAAGGATTACAACGGCCCGTTTAAGAAAGTAGTGGGAGTTTTTGGGCGGGCACTGGAACGGAAGTCGGTACACCCACCGCACTACATGCCGGGTGTGAAGCTGTGCTCGCTCGAACTGAAAGATAAGTTCGTTCTGTTTGTACAGGACTCATTTGACCCGGTGACGTTTCTGAGTTCTGGCTTCGGGGCGGGTCAAGACCAAGCCTCGGACAGAGATCCGACGTTCGGGCAGGGAGTCGCGGGCTATGGAAAGCGATTCGCGGCGAACTTCGCGGGTCAGGCATCATCGAAGTTCTTCAAGGATTTTGCCTATCCCGCGATTTTTTCCGAAGACCCACGCTACTATCGGCTCGCACACGGCACGGTGAAGAAGCGCTTTCTTCATGCAGCAGAACACCTGTTTGTGGGTTACCGCGTTGACGGCACGCATATGCCCAACTACTCCGAGTGGCTGGGGACAGTGAGCGCTGTTACCCTGAGTAACGCATATCATCCAGGCAACGAGCGCGGTGTTGGGCCCGCAGGGAGACGCGTCGGATATTCAGTCCTTCAAGATATGGGCTTTGACGTGCTCCGTGAGTTTTGGCCGGAGATCTCTCGCAAATTGAAACTCCCCTTCCGCGGCGAACCCGAGGTGTGGACGCCAGAATCAGTTCGCGGCGAGAGTAGTGCGCCGCCGGGCACGAATTAGGGCGGTTTCACACAGCCCGGGCGAATAGGTATCCGAGACCGTGGTGCGCAAACTGGCTGTCGCGGCAGGAATGGGAACTGGGGTGTAATGGATTCCTCGAACATGTGTCGAATGGCTTGGCTGGTACTGCTATTTTCGTGTACAGCGAGCTACGCGAACAGTTCGCGCGGCCGCGATCAAGCGCCCGACAAGCCCGTTCTCGAAGCACTCAGCACTACACCTGGCCAACGACTTACCCCCGAAGGCAAGTCTATGTTGGACTCTATCCTCGACGGCGGCAAACTGCCCGAACTTGATAGAGCCTCCTTCGAAGACCTCAAAGGTGAAACAAAGGAGTTCTACGCCTCGCTTGACGATT
>JBGPIX010000109.1:0-14715 GCA_041485085.1 Candidatus Acidiferrum sp. | reverse complement strand
CCAGAAAACCGTGTCCACGCCGCTGCCGCTTGCCGCATCGCAGTGAATTCCCATCGCAATCGCAAAGCGGTAAATTTGAATGGTGACGGTGAGACGGGCAACCGTCTGCTGATCGTTGCCTGCCTGACACTCGTGTTCATGAGCGCCGTTTTTGGACGGCTCGGCTACTTGCAACTTTTCCGTCACAGCGAATATCTGGCCAAAGCGCAGCGGCAGCAGCAGCACGTGATCGAAATCACGCCCAAGCGCGGCGCGATCTATGACCGCAACATGCACCCGCTGGCGATGAGCATCCCGGTGGATTCGGCGTTCGCGGTGCCGTCCGAGCTTGGCGACCAGCAGCTGGCGGCGCGGCTGCTGTCCGGCGTTTTGGGAATTCCCCGCGAAGTGCTGGAAGTCCGGCTTGAATCTTCGCACTCGTTTGTGTGGATTGCGCGCAAGTTGCCGCCGGATAAGAAGGAAGCGGTGGAGCAGTTGAATCTGAAAGGCGTCTACTTTCAAAAAGAGAATCAACGCATCTATCCGAAGCGCGATCTCGCTTCGCACGTGCTCGGTTTCGTCGATCTCGATGAAAAGGGCTTGGGGGGGATCGAACATGAGTTGGACGGGCAGATCCGGGGCAAAAGCGAGAAAATTATCGTGATGGCGGACGCGCGCCAGCGCTGGTTCGATGGGGGAGAAGCGCAGCGCGAACGCGGCGCAAACGTAATTCTGACGCTGGACGAAAAGATTCAATACATCGCGGAGCGCGAGCTGGCCGCGGCAATTGCCAAAACGCATGCCACGGCCGGGACCGTGGTGGTGATGAATCCGAACACCGGCGAAATCCTGGCACTGGCGAACTGGCCGAAGTTCAATCCCAATGCGGCAAACGAGTCGTCAGCGGAAGCGCGAATGAACCGTGCGGTCACGGCCCTGTATGAGCCAGGCTCAACTTTTAAGCTCATTACCCTGGCAGCGGCGTTCGATCAAGGGATCACGCGACCGGGAGAAGTGTTTGATTGTGAGAATGGGGCGGTTTATGTGGCCGGGCACCGCATCCGCGACCACAAGCCGTTTGGAATGCTAAATGTTGCGGACATTCTCGCGCAGTCGAGCGATGTCGGGGCGATCAAGATTGCGCTGCGGCTGGGAGCGCCGAAGTTTTACGACTACATCCGCGCGTTTGGTTTTGGGCAGCTGACTGGTGTGGATCTGCCTGGCGAGAGCAAGGGACTGTTGCGGCGGCTGGAGAATTGGTCGGCGGTCTCGATCGGATCAATCTCGATGGGGCAGGAAGTCGGGGTTACTCCGATTCAGCTCACCAGCGCCATCTCCGCGATTGCCAACGGAGGGATGCTCTATAAGCCGCATGTCATTGCTGAGCTGAGGCGAGGAGAGCAAGTGTTACCCGCGGAAGGCGTGCTCGCACCTGCCGAGCCGAGGAGAGTAATCCGGCCGGAAACGGCGGCGACACTGCGGAGGCTCATGGAAGGTGTCGTCCTGAACGGTACGGGCAAGCTTGCGCATCTTGACGGGTGGACGGCGGCAGGCAAAACTGGTTCGGCGCAGAAGATCGATACGGCGACAGGCCGGTACTCGGCGACGCAGCTGATTGCTTCCTTTTCCGGATTTGCTCCGATCAACAATCCTGCCGTGACGATTCTAGTTTCGTTGGATTCGCCGGTGGGAGATCACGAGGGCGGGCAGGTGGCCGCGCCGGTTTTCAAGAGGATTGCCGAGCAGGTATTGCCCTATTTGGATGTGCCGCGCGATGTGCCCATTGGGCCGCGGCTGGTCCAGGCAGCGTACAAGAATCGCGAAATTTCCGACAGTGCTGCGCTTGAAGATTTTACGCCCACGGATTTTTCTGGACAGCCGGACCAGCTTCCCGCAGAGGTTCCGGCATCAAAATCAAGGTCGGGCATGAGTCCGACGTCTTCCGTAACGGTAGCTGTGGATGAAGGGGGCGACATTTCGGTGCCGGACTTCTCCGGAAAGACCATGCGTGACGTAACGGAGATTTGTCTTCGACTTGGCTTGGAGCCGGTTCTCATTGGCAGCAGTCTTGCTACGAATCAGATGCCGGCGGCGGGAGCGAAGGCGAGGCGCGGCGCGAAGGTTACCGTGCAGTTCGGGACACCGGCAGCGAAGATTGCCAAGCCGCTCCAGAGAGCAAGGCATTAGGATGAGAATGGGATTGAGCCAAGAAGAACAAGTTCAGGACGCCGCCACGAACCAGGCTGACAGTGAACGAAAGCAATCTGCCCAGGCAAGTCCTGGGGACAATCAAAAAAAACTGACTGCGGTGTTCCAGGGCGTAGAGGCAAATCTGCCTGAGGGCGCTAGCAATGTGGAAATTCGCCAGGTGGCTTGCGACTCGCGGAAGGTGCAGCCCGGAGCGCTGTTTTTCGCTTTACACGGGGCCAAAGCGGACGGAAACGCGTTTATCCAGGACGCCATAAAGCGAGGTGCAGTTGCCGTTGCCAGCGAAGAGCCTGCTCCCAGCACGATCCCCGCTGGCGTGGCTTGGGTAAACGTTCGAGAAGCGCGGAAGGCGCTGGCGATCACGGCGGCGAATTTCCTCGGGCATCCCGCGAACGCGCTGCAACTGGTCGCGGTGACCGGCACGAATGGTAAGACGACCACCACTTCGGTCGTGGATGCCATCGTGAAGGCTTCCGGTGCGAAGACCGGATTGTTCGGAACGATCGCGTATCACACGCCGATCGGCGACTACCCCGCGCCGAATACGACCCCGGAATCGGTGGACTTGCAGGGATTCTTTGCGGAGATTCGCGACGCGGGGGGAAAGTACGCCGTGTTGGAAGCCAGTTCGCATTCGCTGGCGATGGACCGGCTATGGGGATGCCAGTTTCAAGCCGCGGTGTTCACGAACCTGACGCGCGAGCACATGGATTTTCACAAGACGTTTGAGGATTACTTTGCGGCGAAAAAGCGCCTGTTCGAAGGCACCGGTGCGGGTGCGCCGGAAGTGGCGGTGCTGAACGCGGACGATGAATTCGGCAAGCGGTTGGCGGGCCTGGCGAAGAAAACGGTCACGTATGGGCTGGAATCCGACGCCGACATCACCACGAAGAAATTTCAGCTGACTTTTGATGGCTTGACGTTCACCGCGCACACGCCGAATGGAAAAGTGCATGTCGTATCGCGGCTGGTCGGACGGATCAATGTTTACAACCTTCTTGCCGCGATTGGAGCCGCACAAGCGCTGGGGCTTTCGAACGAAGTGATTGAGAAAGGCATCCGCGAACTTGAGAGTGTTTCTGGAAGATTCCAACGAATCGATCTCGGGCAGCCGTTCCTGGTGATCGTCGATTATGCGCACACCGACGATGCGTTGGAGAACCTGATTCGAACGGCGCGCGAGCTGAATCCCAAAGGCCGCGTGATTACACTTTTCGGTTGCGGCGGCCAAAAGGACCGCACCAAGCGGCCGGTGATGGGGGAAGTTACCGGGCGCTTGAGCGACCTGACGATTCTTTCCAGCGACAATCCGCGCAGCGAAGATCCGCTGAAAATTATCAGCGACATTATTGTGGGCCTGCAGAAAACGGCCGGCAAATATCTGATCGAGCCAGACCGCGAGAAAGCTATCGGCATGGCCATGGACGAGGCGCGTAGCGGCGACATCGTGTTGCTGGCCGGAAAGGGTCACGAAAATTATCAGATTCTCGCCGACCGGACATTTGAATTTGATGATCGCGAGATGGCCCGCCGAGCATTGCGTGAACGTGGTTTTGAAGGGCCGCGAAGCAACCAGGTGGACGACGGCCAGTTGACAAGCGAGCCGCGAGGCGGCTCAGGGTTTGGCACCTAGCGCGCTTGGTTCGTAGATGTGACGAGGGCGCTCGGGTCCCGGCAACACCGGGGCGAGCCAATTGGTGACCTCTTGAAAGGAGGAGCCCTCAAACTGTTGAGAACACAAGGAGCCATTGGGTACTGGAGTAAGTCAAATCCTTTGAGGAACTTATGCGGTGGACGATTGCACAAGTGGCTGACGCTCTGGGTACTCGGCCGGGGACAGGACTCAACCCCCTGGCCCGGGTGGCCGGCGTGTCGATTGATTCTCGCACGATTCGTGCCGGAGAACTGTTCATCGCCATCCACGGACCGAGTCACGATGGACACGACCATGTGGCCAGCGCTTTGGAGCGCGGGGCCATTGCGGCAGTGGTGGCGGAGAAGCAGTCCTCGCGGTACGAGGGCTCTGCCGGCAGCCGATGCATTGCGGTGGGCGACACCTTCGAGGCGCTCAAGCAACTGGCACGCGCGGTGCGCCAATCCTGGGGCGGGAAAATTGCCGGCGTCACGGGTTCTGTCGGCAAGACCACCACGAAGGAGATCCTGGCGGCACTGCTGGGCGCGAAGCTGCGGGTCCTGAAATCGGAAGGAAATTTAAATAACGAGTACGGGCTGCCGCTGACGCTGCTTCGGCTGGAAGAAACGCATCAGGCGGCGGTGCTGGAAATGGGGATGTCGCGGCGCGGCGAGCTCGCACGGCTGGCGGCGATTGCGCGGCCGGACGTTGGAGTAGTGACGCGCGTTTCGCCGGCGCACCTGGAATTTTTTGCCTCGGTGGATGAGATTGCGCTTGCGAAGCGCGAGCTGATCGAAGGATTGAACGGGCGCGAGTCGACTGCGGTGCTCAATGCGGACGACCCGCGCGTCGCTGCGTTCGGTGCGTTTGCGCCCGGGCGCGTATTGACGTATGGCATCGAAAAGCAGGCGTTTTTCATGGCGCAGGATATAGAAGACCGCGGAGCTCTCGGCTCGGCGTTCGACTATGTGAGTCCGGAGGGGCGAGTGAGGCTGGAGCTGAACGTTCCCGGGCGCCACGCCATCGCCAACGCGTTGGCGGCCTTGGCGGCGGCGAGCGTATGGGACATTGGCGCCGCAGAGGCACAGAGCGTGTTCCTGTCGTTACGCGCGCCGGCTATGCGCGGGGAACTTTTGCGATTTTCGAATGGAGCGGCGCTGATCAACGACAGCTACAACTCGAGTCCCGCGGCACTGCAAGCGATGACGGAGTTGCTGGCGGCGACGCCGAATTTCCGGAGGCGCATCCTCGCTGCCGGGGAAATGCGCGAACTCGGGACGGCTTCACCGGAGCTGCATCGCGAAGCCGGACAGTTTGCCGCGAAGACCGGGAAGATCGATTGGGTCATCGGCGTTGCGGGGCATGCGGCGGAGATTGTGGAAGGCGCGGTGGCTTCAGGGCTGCCGCGGGAGCGCGCAAAGTTTTTCGCCACGCCGCAGGAAGCCGCCGAGTTTCTTGCGGGCTTCATCGGCAATGGTGATCTGCTGCTGGTGAAGGGTTCGCGAGGAGTGAAGATGGAGCAGATTGTGGAAACGCTGATTGCGCGGCACGCTGCGCCAGGTGAAATCACGGGTCAGGAGGTACGGCACTAAGATGCTTTACTACCTCCTTTACCACATGCTGCAGCGCTACTTCAGCCCACTAAATGTTTTTCGTTACATTACCGTGCGGACGGTGTACGCGAGCCTCACGGCGATGTTTCTGGCGCTGGTGTTTGGTCCCTGGCTTATCCGGCGGCTGCGCGAATTGCAGATCGGCCAGTTCATCCGCGAGGAAGGCCCCGAAGAGCATAAGAAGAAAGCGGGCACGCCGACCATGGGCGGAGTGCTGATCGTTCTTTCCACCGCGGTGCCGGTTCTCCTTTGGGCGGATCTGACCAATCCATTTATTCTGCTTTCGTTGTTCGCACTTTTCGGCTTTGCCGTGATCGGCTTCATCGACGATTATGCGAAAGTGTCGAAGCAGCGCAATCTGGGTCTTACGGCCAAGAAGAAAATTTATTTTCAGGTTTTCGTCAGCCTAATCGTTGGAGTCGTACTTCTGGTCCTGGCTACTTACAGCGCTTACTCAACGCAGTTTGTCTTTCCGTTCTTTAAAAAATTCCACCCAGACCTGGTGATTCATTCTTTGCTCGACCAATCGCATTTTTCCGGGCACCTCTGGCCGCTCGCGTTTTTGCCATTTCTTATTGCCACCGCAATTGTCATCGTGGGCTCATCCAACGCGGTGAACCTGACGGATGGGCTTGACGGCCTGGCGATTGGCTGTACGGTCATCGCGGCTGGAGCGCTGACGGTTCTGACCTACGTGAGCAGCAACTACCGCTGGGCGACCTATCTCGAGATTCAATACATTCCGCGCGTTGGCGAGCTGACGGTTTTCTGCGGCGCGCTCGTTGGGGCTTCGCTCGGATTTCTCTGGTACAACGCGCATCCCGCGGAAATTTTCATGGGCGATGTCGGCTCGTTGTCACTGGGCGGAACGCTGGGGACGATCGCCGTCATCATCAAGCAGGAAATCCTGCTCTTTTTTGTCGGCGGAGTCTTCGTTATCGAAGCGCTTTCCGTGATTCTGCAAGTGGGCTCGTTCAAGCTGCGCGGCAAGCGCATCTTTCGCATGGCGCCTATCCATCATCATTTCGAGTTGCTCGGCTGGAGCGAATCAAAAGTGATCGTGCGATTTTGGATTGCGGCGCTGGTTTTTGCTTTGTTTGCGCTGACGACGTTGAAGTTGAGGTAGGCATTCTGGCTAGAGGTTTGCGAAATAAATGGCAAATCCGTTCGAATTGCGGGGCAAACGCGTTCTGGTGGTGGGACTGGCAAGGACGGGTGTGGCCACCGCGCTCTTTTGCGCTGCGCGGGGGGCAAACGTAACGGCCACGGATTCGAGGACGGAAAACGAAATCGGTGAAGCGGTTCCGCGTCTTCGGGTGGCTGGTGTAAAGCTAGAGCTTGGCGGCCACCAGGAAAACACATTTCTCGAGCAGGACCTGATTATTCCGAGCCCTGGCGTGTCCGCTGATGCGCCTCCGCTGCAAGCAGCGCGCGCCAAGGGCGTCACCATCTGGAGCGAGGTGGAGTTGGCGGACCGCTTTCTCGAGGGGCGCTTGATTGGCATCACCGGCTCGAACGGGAAGACGACGACTACTACATTGATCGAACACATTTTGAGGAACGCGGGATTTTCCACGATTCTCGCGGGGAATATCGGCACTCCCTTGATCTCGCGCGTGGAGCAGACCAGCAGCGACACGATCACCGTCGTGGAGTTGAGCAGTTTTCAATTGGAGCTGATTGAGACTTTTCGCCCCAACATCAGCGTGTTCCTCAATCTCACGCCCGACCACATGGATCGGCATCACACGCTGGAAGCTTACGCCCGCGCCAAAGCGCGCATCTTCGAGAATCAGACGGAAGCAGACAGCGCGGTCTTGAACGCGGACGATCCGGCGACTACTTCGCTGGCGCCCGCGAAGCCGCACGTGTACTGGTTCAGCCGCAAACAGCGCGTGGCGCAAGGCGCGTTCGTAAGAGAAAGCGAGATTGTGTTTCGCCATGACGGAGAAGAAGAAGTGGTTTTGAATTTGCAAGACATTCCGCTTGCAGGCGCGCACAACGTCGAAAACGTTCTGGCCGCAGTGGCCGCGACGCGCCTGGCAGGGGCCGAGCCTGCGGCTATCGCGCGCGGAGTGCGCTCGTTCGCGGGCGTCGAGCATCGGCTGGAGTTTGTCGCGGAGATCGCCGGCGTGCGCTATTACAACGATTCGAAAGCCACCAACGTCGATGCCACGCTGAAGGCGCTGGATGCTTTTCCCGGACGCATCCTGGTCATTCTAGGCGGAAAAGACAAAGGCAGCGATTACACCTTGCTGCAACGGCCGTTGCGTGAGAAGGCCATTCTCGCGCTGCTGATCGGTGCGGCGGCCGAAAAAATTGAAAAGCAGATTACCGGCAGCGTGGCCATCGAGCGCGCCGGGACGATCGAGCGCGCGGTGGAAATTGCCTCGCATGCGTCGCGGCCCGGCGACGTCGTGCTACTCGCCCCAGCATGCGCCAGCTTCGATCAGTTTCAGAACTACGAGCACCGCGGCCGCGTCTTCAAAGACTTGGTGCATAACTTGGAGCGGCAAGCGGCGAGTACGACTTCTGCGAGAGGGTGAGAGCACGTGCCGAGACGATTGGAAAATGACCGCTGGCTGTTTGGAGTGACGCTGGCGTTGTGTCTGCTTGGTGCCGTGATGATTTTCAGCGCCTCCGCAGTCACAGCGGAACAGCAGTACGGCCACTCGTATATTTTTCTCGCCCGTCAGGCTGCCTGGCTTTTCATCGGCCTTCTGGGGATGTTTGCGCTAATGAAGACGGACTATCGGCGTCTGCGCGAACCCGCGGTCATCTATCCCGTAGTTTGCAGTGTCTTGCTTCTGCTCGTCGGTACGTTTTTCCTCGACAAATCCCATGCGACGCATCGTTGGATCAAGTTCGGGCCGGTAGGCATCCAACCTTCGGAACTGGCCAAACTCGCCACCATCCTCTATCTGGCATGGTTTTTGGATCAAAAGCGCCGCAACAAGGCGAGCATGGAATTCTCTAGGGAAGATTTCTGGCGGACGATTTTTCCAGCGGCTGGTCCCATCCTAGTCTATGTCGCGTTGATCTTGGTCCAACCCGATCTTGGAACCTCCATCGATATTCTCGTGGTGGCCACCGCGATTCTGTTCGTTGCAGGTCTTTCATGGAAATGGATCGCAGTGGGTTTTGCCGGCGCGATTCCTGTTGTGTATCTGCTCATTACACAGGTGGCGTATCGGCAAGCCCGGTTGATGGCCTTTCTGCATCCGGATTCCGACCCCCAAGGCGCTGGGTTTCAACTGATGCAGTCGCTCATTGCCGTCGGCTCCGGCGGATTCACGGGCGTGGGCTTGATGGAAAGCAAGCAAAAGCTCTTCTACCTTCCGGAGGCGCACACCGATTTCATTTATGCGGTGATCTGCGAGGAACTGGGTTTCATTGGGGCGATGATCGTGATCGCGCTCTTCGTTATTTATGGCTGGCGAGGGATGCGCGCGGCATTCGGTGCGCCGGACGGATTCGGGCGGCTGCTGGCGATGGGAATCACCGCGATGGTTATGTGCCAGGCGCTGATTAATTTTGCGGTAGTGCTCGGGATGGTGCCGACAAAGGGAATCCCCCTGCCGTTCATCAGCTACGGCGGGTCGAGTTTGCTGGTCATGCTGCTGGCTACTGGTGTGCTGCTGAATATTTCACAGCAGGCAACTGAAGCATGAGGAACGGACCAGTCAAGTGAAATTGCTGATCGCAGGCGGCGGCACGGGCGGACATGTTTTTCCGGCGCTGGCGATTGCGCGGGAATGGCTTGCCAGAGGAAGCGAAAGGGAAGTCGTGCTTGTGGGAACAGAACGCGGAATCGAAATGAAGCTTGTGCCGCAGGCCGGGCTGCCGCTGGAAACGCTGCGGGTAGCCGGATTGAAGGGCAAGGGCGGCGCCACGCTGCTCAAGAATTTGGCGATGCTTGCTCCAGCGATGTTCGACGCGCGGCGCGTGTTGCGCAAGCACAAACCTATTGCTGCGTTTGGCGTTGGCGGCTACGCCGCCGGCCCGATGCTGCTGGTCACCTGGCTGGGGCGTGTGCCCAATATCATTTTTGAACCAAACGCGGAGCCGGGATTCACGAACAAAGTGCTGGCGAGAATTTCCGCACGCATCGCTACCGGCTATGAAATTTCTGCACGGGCGTGGGGAAAAAAAGCCATTGTTACGGGTTGCCCGGTGCGCCCGGAGTTTTTCTCCATCACGCCGCGGCGCATGGGAACGCCGTTTCGGCTGCTGGTCACCGGCGGCAGCCAGGGAGCCTTGCCGATCAACCGCGCATTCGTCGACGCCATGGATCGCCTCTCGGCGCGTAAAAACGAATTGGCCATCGTGCATCAGACCGGCGAACGCGATTATAATGCGGTACGCACCGCGTATGCGCGGCGCGAAATCAACGCGGAGGTTGTTCCCTTCCTCACGAACATGGCGGAGCGCTTTGCCTGGGCAGATGTGATTGTTTGCCGAGCAGGAGCCATCACCGCAGCGGAAATCGCCGCCGCGGGCCGAGCCGCCATCTTCATCCCCTTCGGAAGAGCGACCGACAGCCACCAGTTGCGCAACGCGCAGGAAATGACGCGTGCGGGCGCAGGCCGCCTGATTTCCGAAACGGAACTGACTGCCGAAAAATTGACCGGCGAGATTTTCTCTCTCCTCGACCAACCCCAGGAGCTCGAAAAGATAGCGACCGCCGCGCGTGCGCTGGCCCGCCCTGATGCCGCGCGCGACATCGTGAACCTCATCGAAGAGGCCGCGAACGTGCAAGGAAATCGCCAGAGGGCAAGCGCATGATGGTTTCATTCCGCAATTTTCAGCGCATTCACCTGGTGGGCATCGGGGGCATCGGCATGAGCGGGATTGCCGAAGTTCTCTTGACGTTGGGCTATTCCGTGTCTGGCTCAGACACCAAGCCGTCTACTATTACCGAACGGCTGCAAAATCTCGGCGCAACGATCTACGAAGGCCACAAAGCTTCGAACGCCGATGGCGCGCACGTTGTCGTGACTTCCTCCGCTGTGAAGGCCGACAACCCCGAAGTCGTCGAAGCGCACAAAATGAAGATTCCGGTGATTCCGCGGGCAGAGATGCTTGCGGAGCTGATGCGCTTGAAATACGGCATCGCCGTGGCCGGTGCGCACGGCAAGACCACGACGACCTCGATGGTGGCCTCGGTACTGGCAGCCGCGCATCTCGACCCGACCTTTGTCATTGGTGGAAAGGTGAATCAAGCGGGCACGACCGCGCGGCTCGGCAAAGGCGAATACTTTGTGGTGGAAGCGGACGAGAGCGACCGCAGCTTCCTGATGCTCGCTCCAGTGGTCGCGGTGGTGACCACCATCGATCGCGAACACCTCGACCAGTATTCCTCGCTCGAAGATATTCAGGGCGCCTTCATCCAGTTTGTGAATCGCGTGCCATTTTATGGCGCGGCGATTCTCTGCATCGATGAGCCCAACGTGCAGGCCATCATCCCTAGCGTAAAGCGTCCCATCATTACGTATGGAACGTCGAGCCAAGCCGATTTGGTCATCAGTGATGTGAAGCTGGAGGGTTTGAACAGTGAGTTCCGGCTGACCTACAAAGGGGAGGATCTTGGTTTGTTCCGGCTGACGCATCCTCCCGGGATGCACAACGTCCGCAACGCAGCAGCGGCCGCGGCAGTCGCGCTGTACTTGAACGTTCCAGCGGACCTAATCCGCGAAGGCCTTGTTAAATTTGCCGGAGTGGGCCGCCGTTTTGACATCAAGGGCGTGGTCAACGACATCACTGTCGTCGATGACTACGGCCATCATCCGGTGGAGATTCGCGCCACCCTCGAAGCGGCCCGCGGTTGCAAGTTCAATCGTCTGCTGGTGCTCTTTCAACCGCATCGTTACACCCGCACGCAGCACCTTTGGGACGAATTCTGCCGCGCCTTCAATCAGGCCGATATTCTTGTGCTGCTCGATATTTACGCAGCCAGTGAAGCTCCCATTCCGGGCGTGACGAGTGAAGCGCTGGCCAGCGCTCTTCGCGAGGCCGGCCACAAGAACGTCCACTATTTTCGCTCCATGCAGGAAGGCATCGAGTACCTGCTGAAACAAGCGCGTCCCGGGGACGCCATCCTTACGATTGGCGCGGGCAACGTCAGCCGCGCGAGCAATGAATTCATGGTCTTGTTGGGAACGGAGCATCCGACGCCACATGCGCATCAGTGACCCGAAGATCGCTGCCAAACTGGCGGAGATGAACGTCGAGCTTCAGCCCGGTGCGGCTCTGGCTGATCTCACCTCGCTGGGTATAGGCGGCACGACGGACTTGCTCCGCATCAAGAAACACGAAAGCCTACCGGACCTCCTTTCGCTGCTCGACGCCAACCACGTTCCACACAAGTTCCTCGGCGGAGGGTCAAACCTTCTTGTCGGCGATGGGGAATTGCCATGGGTTGTCCTGCAGCTCGTACGTCCCGAGCCCGATGTGGTGCTCGAAGGGAATTTTGCCCACGTCGACGCGGCAGCAGACCTGGGAAGAATGATTACCTTTTGCGCGAAGAACGATCTCGGCGGGATGGAAGGGCTCATCGGAGTTCCCGGCACCGTCGGCGGCGCCCTGCGCATGAATGCCGGAGCTTACGGCATGCAGATCGGAAGCTACGTCCGGGAAGTGAAGCTCTACCGGGCGGCCGCCCGGAAGATTGAGACTCTCCGAGGCCATCAAATTTCTTTCGAATACCGGCACACTTCTTTTGCGCCCGATGATATGATGCTGGCGGTGACATTGGAACTTCCCTCCAAGTCGTTCAAGGAAATCCTCAAAGGTATTCGTATCTGCAACGAAAAACGGCGATCCAGCCAGCCTCTTGGCCAGAAAAGCGCCGGCTGCATTTTCAAGAACCCTCCAGGCGCCTCCGCGGGCCGCATGATCGATGAATTGGGCCTCAAGGGTCTCTCGGTGGGCGATGCGCGCGTCAGCGATCGCCATGCCAACTTTTTTGTGAACGCGGGCCATGCTTCAGCCAAGGACATGCTGACGCTGATCGCCGACGTACGCGAGCGCGTGCAGAAGAATTTCGGCGTCGAATTGGAGAACGAGGTGGTCGTTTGGAACGCGTGAAGGCCATACAGCGGAACACGACCGCGGCGGCGGAAGCCGATGCCTACCGGCCAGAGCTGATTGCCGACGACGAGCCGCGTTATCTGCGCCGCCAGAAGCCCGTTGAAATCCGCCGCAAGAAGTTCAGCGGGCGGGGCTGGCCGTTCTATCGCCGGGTGCTGGTCCTGAGTTTCGTGGGAGTCGCCAGTGTGACCGTGGCGGTTTACGGAGCGCGGTTTCTCCTCTATTCGCCCAGCATGCTGCTGCTGAAGCCGGATCAGATCGAAGTGAACGGCAATCGCATCGTCAGCCGGGAAGCGGTGCTCCAACAGTTTGCTCAGGATCGTAACCGCAGTGTTTTGCGCGTTCCGTTGGATGTTCGCCGCGGCGAGATCGAACGGATCTCATGGGTCGAGTCTGCCAGCGTGCAGCGCATTTTGCCGAATCGCCTTCGCATCGAGTTGACGGAGCGCACTCCCGTCGCCTTTGCTCGTAACGGCAGGGAACTAGCATTGATTGATGCCCACGGCGTGATCCTTGACCGCCCGCAAGGCGAAGATATGCACTTCCCGATCGTCAACGGCGTTTCAGAGGACGTGCCAAAAGACCAGCGCGAAAAGCGCATGCAGACCTATGAGGAGTTCATAAAGGATGTCGATCTGGTGCGTGCCGGTTCTTCCGATCGTGTCAGCGAAATCGACCTTTCTAATCCGAAGGATCTGCGCGTGGTGATGACCGGACTGGCGAGCGCCAACGATGCGCAAGCCGTGACGATTCACTTCGGTTCGAGTGAGTTCACCGGCAAATACAAAATGCTGGTCGACAATTTTTCGCAGTGGCAGGCCAATGCCGGCCGCGTGCAGTCCATCGATTTGCAGTATACGAGGCAAGCGGTCGTGAATCCCGACACGAGCGCGGGCACTACCACCGCAAGAACAAAATAGATTCATCGCAGGAGCGGCGGCTTGGCGAAGAAAGACAAATATCTGGTGGGGCTGGACATCGGCAGCACGAAAACGTGCGTGCTGATTGCCGAAGTGGAAGGCGAACTGGTGAAGTTTCTGGCGCTCGGCGCGGCCGAGTCCAAGGGACTCCGCAAGGGCCTGATCGTCAATCTGGATTCCACGGTGAGTTCCATCCGTCGCGCGGTCGAAGAGGCCGAAAGCGTCGCGAATGTCCCGGTGGAGGAGGCGCTGATCGGAGTGGCCGGCGGCCACGTGCGCGGGGTAAACAGCCGCGGCGGCATCACCCTGGGGCATCGCCCGCGGGACGTCGAGCGCGATGACGTCCGCCGCGCCGTCGATGCCGCTCGCAACATCACGCTTCCTGAGGACCGCGAGGTGCTCCACGTCCTTCCGCATGAATTTATAGTTGACGCCCAGAACGGTATACGCGACGCCGTCGGGATGGTCGCCCAACGGCTCGAAGTGAACGTTCACCTGGTGACTTCCTCCGTGGCCGCCACGCAAAATCTCGTCACCGCTGCGAACAAGGCGGGCATCCTCATCAGTGATACGGTCCTTGAACCGCTCGCTTCCTCGGAAGCTTGCCTGACGCAGGACGAACGCGATCTTGGTTGCTGCCTGCTGGACATCGGCGGCGGCACCACAGAATTGATTGTTTTTGGCGGCGGCGTGGTGCGTCACACCAGCTCGGTTGCCATTGGCGGCGACCATTTTACAAATGATCTTGCCGTCGGTTTGCGCACGCCGATCCCTGAAGCAGAACGAATCAAGCGCCGCCACAGTTGCGCCGCGTCCGCTTACATGAAAGCAGACGGGCCGATCGAGATTGCCAGCGTCGGCGACCGTCCGCCGCGCACCATCTTTGCGCACATGCTCACGGATATCATCGAGCCGCGCGCCATGGAACTGCTTTCCCTGATTCGCGACGATTTGCAGCGCGCCGGGCTGGACGGCCAAATCCCCGCCGGATTTGTTTTGGCGGGCGGCGGCGCCCGTCTCCACGGGTTGGATGAACTTGCCGAGCAGTCTTTCCATTTGCCCGTGCGCGTCGCGGAACCAAAAGGCTTGGCTGATTTGCCAGAACAGGTGGCGCAGCCGGAATATGCAACCGTAGTTGGACTTGTATTGTGTGGCGCGAAGGCGCGGCGCTCCGCGCCCCTGCGCTCTGGAAATCTTGTATCCAAATTGAAAGCCATGTTCGCCGGCGCCTCGTGACCCTGCCCGAGAGCCGCAAGCGAATCTGGAGAAGGTT
>JBGPIX010000108.1:0-14828 GCA_041485085.1 Candidatus Acidiferrum sp. | reverse complement strand
GCCGAGTTCGGTGGCGACGACGCCGGAGCCGCCGTAGGTGGGGTAGCAGGTGATGCCGATGCGCATAGGAGTTTTCAGCGTTCAGTTATCAGTTTTCAGTAAGAAGCAAAAACAGTCCTCATGTCAACAGCAAGGGCGAAAAGCACGGGTCTAAAGACCCGCCACTACTGCCGGGCTCCCGACCGGGTCGGGATAAATTCCGCCCGGCCTCTACAGCAAGAATAACAAAAGTAGCAAAGGCCCTGGCAGGCTTGCGGGACATGTGGCCTGATGCTAGAGTCGCGCGCACCGCGTGAGACATTGGGCAGGGCTGCGACGCCCCTATTAGACGCGGGAACGGGGAATTCCGTGACACGACTTTCGGGCAAGGTGGCGCTGATTACTGGTGGGGGGACGGGGATCGGGCGGGCGATCGCGCTGGCGTTTGCGCGGGAGGGTGCGAGCGTGTGTGTGGCGGGGCGGCGGCTGGAAAAGCTGCGCGAGGTGATTGGCGAAGTGCAGAAGGCGGGCGGGGCGGGGTTGGCAATGGAGTGCGATGTGACGCGCGTCCGAGATATAGAACGCGCGGTGAAGGGGACGGTGGAGCGATTCGGGCGGCTCAATGTTCTGGTGAACAATGCGGGAATCATGTACGCCTCGACAGTGGAGGGGATCAGCGAGGAAGAGTGGGATCGAACGATGACGGTGAATGTGAAGGGGCCTTTTCTGGTGTCGCGGGCGGTGCTGCCGGAATTTCGAAAATGCGGCGGGGGAGCGATCGTGAACATCGGCTCGGTGCTGGGGCTGTTCGCGGTGAAGGATCGGGCGGCGTATGCGGCTTCGAAAGGCGCGGTGACGATGTTGACGAAGTCCATGGCTCTCGATTACGCGCATGAAAAGATTCGCGTGAATTGTATTTGCCCTTCGGTGGTGGAAACGGATTTGGTGAGGGGCGTGTTCAATGAAACGGAGGAAGGACAGGCAAAGCTGAAAGCGCGGCTGGCGACGATTCCGCTGGGGAGATTGGGGAGGCCTGAGGACGTGGCGGAAATGGCGGTGTTTCTGGCTTCGGAGGAATCATCGTGGCTTACGGGGGCGGCGATTCCGCTGGATGGAGGGGTGACGGCTTCCTGAGTGTTCAGTTCTCAGTTTTCAGCAAGAAGAGAGACGTAATGAAGTAACGAAGTAATGATGGAGAGCGGCGAAACACGATGACGAAGAAAATGTCGAGGGAAGAGAAACGGGTCACGGAACTCGTGCGGCAGCGGATGAAAGAAAGCCGCTCGACGGAGCTACTGGGATTCGACGTGGAAAGCGTGCACGCGGGGCGGGCCATTTTCCGGCTAGACGTGAAGCCCAGTCACAAACAAGTTCATGGAGTGGTGCACGGAGGAATTCTGGCGGCGCTGGCGGATACCACGGCGGCGATCGCGGCTTATACGGCGGTGCCCAAGGGCACGGAAATCGCCACCGTGGAGCTGAGCATCAACTATCTGGAGCCGGTGCCGGGCGGGCGGATCAAGGCGGACGCGCGCGTGTTGCGCGCGGGAAGAAATTTTGTCGTAACCGAGTGCGAAATTTTCAACGAGGATGGGTCGCTGGCCGCAAAGGCGTTGCTCACCTTCGGAGCAAAGGCCGGGCATTCCCTTCACAAGTAGAGAGCTTACTCGTCGCCGCCCTGGGCCGATTCTTCGCCGTCCTTGTGGACGTACTTGATCACGCGCTTGAAAATGAGCAGGTTGGGGCTGCCCTGGCGGGTGAGTTTGATGCAATCGCGGTCGTACCATTCGACCGTGCCGCGAAGGATTTCACCGTTCTCGAGAACGATGGCCATCGGCGTGTGGGACTGCATCTGCTTGACCCAGTAAAAGTTCTCGGCGTGCGTCGTTTCCGGCGGCGCGGGCTTTTTGCTGGGGATAGGACCGATGTGCTGAGGGCGGGATGCGCTCGGCTCCTTGACGTCCGGGAAGCCCGGACGAAACATGCGGCGGTTCACCATGACTGCTCCTTCTGAGCTGCGGGGTTGGACTATCTGCACACTATGATGCGTGCGGCAGGCTGTGGGTTACAGTGTAGCCATTAAAATTTGAATTGGCGAATATTTGACCGCGCTAATCAGGGGCGTGGCGTGGAAGCGCGCGAAAGTGCGGGCGCAAGAGAGGCGGCCAGGGCGTCGAGGCCGAGTTGGCGGTTCAAATTGCGGCGTGCGCCGAAGTAAAGTTCGTCAAAGCCAGCGATGGCGCGAAGAACCCAGGCGGAATCAATGGACTTGCTGAGAGAATCCAGTTCTTTCGCGAGCGGAGCATTGCGCAAGACGGGCTCTTTCACTTTGGACGTAAGTTCGAGGAGATCGGTAAGCAAGCCGTAGAAAACGCCGATTTGATCCTCGAAGGAGGAATCGCGGTCTTTGGCGAGAGCAGCGGTAGCCGTGAAGAGCTGGCCGAAACCTTGGCCCTGCGCGGCGCGTTCGAGGATTTGCAATGCGCTCCGGCGGCGCTCGGCGGCTGCGTTGACATCCATTTCGATGGCCAGGCCGGGGCTGCCCTCAGCGAGTTGCGCGGCGAGCTTGATTTCGGCGGGTTTGCGATCGGTTTTTTCTTTCAGGATTTTTTCGACGGCCGTTTGCGGCAGCGGTGCGAAATGAAATTGCAAACAGCGCGAGACGATGGTCGGCAGAAGCGCATAGGGAGAAGGCGCGGTGAGGATCAGTGTCGCCGAGCCGGGAGGCTCTTCGAGAATTTTCAGGAAAACGTTGGAGACGTTGTAGTGCATGGTTTCCGCGCCGTCGAGGATGAAGACGCGGCGGCGGCCCATGGGTTGAAAGTAGGCGGCGCGCTGGACGGCGCGCAACTGGCCGACGCGCAGCATCGGGCGCGCTACCGGGCTTTTCAGACGGACGGGATCGGGCACGAGCGCCCAGACGTCCGGGTGCGACTGCAGAATCAGAGGTACGCGCTCGACGGTGGCCGCGTCGGCACTCTCACCGCGCTCGACGAGTCCCTGCTCGAGGAGCGTTTGCGTGTCAGCGAGTCGGGAGATGCGCTGGCAAGTGGCGCACTCGCCGCAGAAGTCGTCGCTAAGGCGCTCGCAATTGGCGGCTTGGGCGAACATGCGCGCGAGGGTGAATTTGCCAACGCCGCGTGGGCCGGTGAAGAGTAAAGCATGGGGGACACGCTGGCTGCGGAGAGCGCCGCGCAGCGCGGTGACGATGCGTTCGTTGCCGAGAAATTCGGAAAGACCCATGCGTTAGCGTTCCTCGCCCGCGGAGGTGGATGAGAGGACGCCCTCGACAGCGGCGAGAACGTCGATAGAAATCTCTTCCGGTTCGCGAATGGCGTTGCGGGTGGCATCAAAACACTGGATGGTGGCCCAGGGCACGCTGCGAGAAAGGGAGTCGTACATTTCGGCGGCATCTTCGAGGTGGCGAAGACTGGCTTCGAGCAAATCTTTGCGGGCGGTGGTGTAGCTGCGCGTTGATTTGCGCTCGACCAACCGCTGCGCCTCATGCGGAGGCACACGGAGGTAGAGGATGAGGTTTTCGCGCGGAAGGCCGTAGATGCCGTACTCGAGATGCTCGATCCATTCCAGAAATTCGGAGCGCTTCTCCGGGGGAACGCGAGCGGTCTGATGAGCGAGGTTGGAGCCGATATAGCGGTCCACAAGAACAATTTGGCCGTTGTACAAGGCGCCTTCTAGTTTAGATTTGGCTTCGAAGCGGTCGCCGGCGTAGAGCATGGCAGTGAAGTGCGGGTCGACGGTTTCCAGTGGGCCCAGATCGCCATTCAGGAATTGGCCGACCATTTTGCCGAACCAGGAATCGTATTGGGGAAAGCCGGTGGAATAGACGTCGTAGCCGCGCGCTTTGAGGGTAAGTGTCAGGAGTTCGACTTGGGTGCGCTTGCCACTTCCATCGATGCCTTCGACGGCGATGAGTTTTCCGGGAGCGTCCATTTTCCGTGTGACCGCTCATCCACCAGCGGCAGAAAGCCAGTCTAACCGCAGAGACTCTGCGCTGCAATGCCGCGCGTGCTAGGATTCGAATTCGAACATGACGACAACTTCAGTGCGGGAAAATCTGCTGCGAATTCAAGAGAGGATCGCCAGAGCGGCGGCGCGCGCGGGGCGGCGAGCGGAAGAGATTACGTTGATCGGTGTGTCCAAGACATATCCGGCAAGCGCGATTCGCGAAGCGTATGAAGCGGGAATACGGGACTTTGGCGAGAATCGCGTGCAGGAGTGGGAAGGGAAGCGCACGGGAACGGAAGGGCTGGCGGCGACGTGGCACCTGATCGGGCATTTGCAGAGCAATAAGACGGCGCGGGCAGCGAGGCTTTTTCACAGCGTGGATTCGGTGGATGATTTGGCGATTGCGGAGCGGTTGGACCGGGCACGGGCAGAGGCAGGAATTACAGGCAAACTGCGCGTGCTGATCGAAGTGCATATTGCGCCAGAGGAGACAAAGAGCGGGGTGGAAATAAGCGAGCTTGCGGCATTGGCAGAGGAGTGTGCCGAACTGCCCCGGTTGCACCTGGCTGGATTGATGTGTATTCCGCCCTTTCTAGAAGATGCCGAGAAGGTCCGGCCCTATTTCCGGCGGTTGAGTGGGCTGCGCGACGAATTGACGGTAAAGCTGGGGATCGACCTGCCCGTCCTGTCGATGGGAATGTCACACGATTTTGACGTGGCGATCGAAGAAGGCGCGACGGAAGTGCGTGTGGGGACGGCGCTTTTTGGGCAGCGCGGAATCCAGACGGCGAGCCAATGATCTTACAGGGGAACCAGGGATGAAACTGCTTGATCCATTTCGAATCCGAGACGTTGAACTCCGAAACCGGATTGTCGTTTCACCGATGTGTCAGTATTCCGCGAAGGACGGCCATCCGCAGACCTGGCATCTCGTACATCTGGGAAGCAGGGCCGTAGGCGGAGCGGGACTGGTGATGGCCGAGGCAACGGCCGTGGAAGCAAGAGGACGGATTTCGCCCGGAGACACTGGGATTTATGAAGATTCGCATGTCGCGAGTTGGCGTCCGATCGCCGAATTTATCCGATCGCAGGGCGCGGTGCCAGGGATTCAATTGGCTCACGCCGGCCGAAAAGCGAGTGTGACGCCTCCGTGGGAGGGAGGCAGGGCGATTGCGCGGAAAGACGGCGGGTGGGTGCCGGTCGCGCCGAGCGCTATCGCATTTGACGAAGGCTTCGCGGTGCCCGATGCGCTGGACATAAAAGCAATCGGCGAAATTATTGACGCGTTCTCGAAAGCTGCAGGGCGGGCGTTTTCGGCGGGTTTTGAGGTTTTGGAGGTTCACGCCGCGCACGGATATCTGCTGCACCAATTTTTGTCTCCTTTGTGCAATACGCGCACGGACGAGTATGGCGGTGCGTTTGAAAACCGGATTCGGTTTGCACTGCAGGTCATACAAGCAGTGAGAAAAGTTTGGCCACAAAGATTGCCTCTGTTTGTCCGGCTGTCCGCATCGGACTGGAAAGAAGGCGGGTGGGATTTGCCGCAGACGATTGAACTTTCGCGACAGCTGAAAGCGCTTGGAGTCGATTTGATTGACGTTTCGAGCGGGGGCGCCGTTCCTGGGCTCAAGATTCCGCTGGGCCCCGGCTATCAGGTGCAATTTGCAGAATCGATCCGGAAGCAAGCCGGAATTGCGACTGGCGCGGTGGGCTTGATCACCGAAGCCGCTCAAGCGGAGGCGATCCTGGCCGGCGAGCAGGCGGACCTGATCTTCCTTGCGCGCGAGATGTTGCGCGATCCCTATTGGCCAAGGCGCGCGGCGAAAATCCTGGGTGAGAAGATCAAGCCTCCGGTTCAGTACGAGCGCGCCTGGTAAGCCTGGATGCTGGAAATCTCTGAAAACCAGGCCAGCGGCACACTCATTCTTCGGGTGAGGGTACAACCGCGGGCGAGCAAGGATGAAATTGCCGGAGAAATGGGAGGAGCGCTGAAGGTGCGTCTGCGCGCGCCGGCACTGGAGGACCGCGCGAACGAGGCGCTGGTGGAATACCTGGCGGAACTTTTGAAAACACCGAGGTCGGCTGTTAGAATTCTTAGCGGCGAAAGAAGCCGAACGAAACGCCTGGAAATCCGCGGAGTGACCCGGCAGCAGATCCTCGCGCTGTTGGTGCAAGAAGCTTGACAGCTGAATGTTGTCCGAGCGATGGAGCCGATTCCCCAATGAGCGCAGATATTCAAGGAATCCAGAGTGACTTGCGAGCCGCCAAGATCGATGGCTGGCTCTTCTATGATTTTCGCGGGCGCGATCCCATCGCGCAGAACATTCTGGGTCTGCCGCCAGGGATGAGGACGAGGCGGTGGTTCTATTTCGTTCCAGCGAAGGGCACGCCCAAGAAATTGGTGCACAAGATCGAGACGCAGTCGCTGGCAACGTTGCCCGGGGAGACGCTGTATTACTCGGCGCAAGAGGAACTGCGAAAGAATTTGAAAAAGATGTTTGGGCGCGCGAAGAACGTGGCGATGCAATACTCGCCGAAGAACGCGATTCCTTACGTGTCGATGGTGGATGCGGGGACAATTGAATTGGTGCGCAGCTCCGGGCCGAAGGTGGTCAGTTCGGCGGACCTGGTGCAGAAATACGAAGCGTGCTGGAGCGCCGAGCAACTTGAGTCGCATCTTTCGGCAGGCGTGGCGATCGACCGGATCGTGCGGGAGGCATTTCAACTCGCCGGGAGGTGCGTGAGAGAGAAGAAGACGCTGACGGAATTTGATGTAAAGAACTGGATATTGAAGGAATTCGAAGCCGCGGGAATTTGGGCCGAGGAAGGGCCGGATATTGCGGTCAATGCCCACGCTAGCGATCCGCATTACGGGCCGACGGCGGAGTCGGCTTCGCCGATTCGCGAGGGTGACCTGCTCTTGATGGACGTATGGGGAAAGAAGAAAGCGCCGGGGAGCGTGTACTACGACATCACCTGGATGGGATACCTGGGCGCGAAAGTGCCGGAGAAATATGCGAAGGTCTTCAGCGTGGTGCGCGAAGCGCGCGATGCGGCGACGGAATTGATTCGCAAAGACATTGCGGCAGGGAAGCCGCTGCAAGGATGGCAGGTAGACAAAGCGGCGCGCCGGGTGATCGAAAAAGCGGGTTACGGAAAATATTTCTTCCACCGGACGGGGCACAGCATTGGAGAAAGAGTGCACGGCAACGGCGTGAATATGGATGGGCTGGAAACGCACGACGTGAGGCACCTGATCCCGCACACTTGCAATTCGATTGAGCCGGGGATTTATCTGCCGGAATTCGGAGTGCGCAGCGAAGTGAACGTTTATATCGGGGATGGCGAGGCCCGCGTGACAGGGGCGATCCAGAAAGAAATTCTGGCGTTGCTGGCATAAGCTGGAACTGGAAGGAAGCTGAATGGCAGATGAGACGGCAGCAGTAGTGGTTCCGCCGCAGGATTCGAAACGCGAGACGATCGCATTCTTCATCGGCGTGGCCGGGTGGCTTGTGCCGGGGCTGGGTCACGCTCTATTGAAGATGTGGGGCCGGGCGGTGATGTGTTTTGTGACGGTGGGCCTGCTGGTGATCCTTGGCGCGGGGATGCGGGGCAACGTTTTTAGTTCAAGCGGGAACGATGCTTTCGACACCCTGGGCTTTTTGGCGGATCTGGGGACGGGAACGTTCTATCTGGCGGCCAGATCACTCGAGATCAACGGAGCGGATGTCTCACACGCCGGCGGCGATTATGGGACGCGTTTTCTCGCCACAGCGGGGGTGCTGAATCTGCTGGCGGCATTGCATTCGTATGAAGCAGCGCGAGGGCGCAAAGCATGAACGCAGGAATGGGATTCAAGCTCGATCATCTACAAGCGATGCTGCTTTTCGCGGTGCTGATTTCCATCGCATTCGGCTTTCTGAGCCGGCGGCGGCCGATGGACCGGGTGAAGTACATCGTGTGGTCGCTATTCCTATTTCTGCTGATCGGAGTGGGAATCGGCTGGGCGATGTATCCGTTTTCACACTGAAGAACGCCATTTTCCCGGATGAATTGACAGTAATTTTCCGCGGATGCTATTGTGAATGTAGCGGGCCGAGGTAGCTCAGTGGTAGAGCAGCCGATTCGTAATCGGCAGGTCGTGGGTTCAACTCCCACTCTCGGCTCCAGAATTTTCTAACTTTGTGTCAAGATCCTTGACCTCCTGATCGGCAAAATACTACCGCGCGGTCGTTGAAAGCAGCGCGCTGAATCTCTTCGAGCAGCTGTTCCTTGCGGATCTCCGTTTAATTTATGATTTGAAGTCTTATTTCCGAGCCGCGGCTCGAGTCCGGGCTCACCCAGAGAGTGACACGAGCGGGTTCAACGGCGAACCTGTTTTGATCGTTCCAGAGAGCGAAGGCCTCCGCTCCCAGCGCGAACGTCACTTTCTTCGTTTCACCTGGAGCAAGCGCGACCGGCTGGAAGCCGCGCAGTGCCCGAACCGGTTGCGCGATGCTTGTTCCGCGCAACTGCACGTAAAGCTGAGCTATTTCCATTCCTGCACGCGTGCCTATGTTAGTGATTTCCGTGCTGACGGTGAGGGCCGTGCCCGTGGCTCGCTCACCACCGCGGAGGTCATCGTTCAGGGCCTTCGCGCTCAATTGGGTCTTATCAATTTGGAGAGTTCCGTACCGATAGTCCGTATACGACAGACCGTAGCCAAAAGGGAACTGCGGGCTGTTCTCTTCGTCGATGTACCGTGAGACGTATTTCTCGTCACTATTTTTTGGGGGACGCGTCAGATCGATGTTTCGCGTCGGTCGTCCCGTAGTCAAAGCGTTGTAATACAGAGGTTCCTGCCCGACGCTGCGCGGCCAGCTCACCACCAGCCTCCCGCTCGGATTTGCATCGCCAAAAAGAGTGCGCACCAGGGCCGGTCCGGCCTGTACGCCCGGAAACCAAGCGGCGAGGACCGCAGGAACATGTTCAAATGCCCACGGAAGCGTCAGCGGACGCCCGCTGAACAGCAGCAACACGACCGGCTTTTTCGTCGCCACAATTTGTTCCAGAAGTTGTTGTTGACGCCCGGGCAGACCGAGATGCGCTCGCGACGCGGCCTCACCGGTCATCTCCGGAGCGTTTTCTCCCAAGGCGAGAATCACGAGGTCGGATTGTTCTGCAATCTTCAGAGCCTCGGCTAATTGTTCATCCGATCCGCCGATGATCTCTGTTCCTTTTGCGTAGCGAATCCGGTCCGCGCCAACTCGTTGCGTGAGAGCCGCTCGCAGGGTGATGACATCTTCAGGCCGGCCCTGCCCGGCCCAGGAACCCAACATGTCGCTTGGATCATCAGCGAGAGGCCCGAGCAGCGCGATCGTTTTCGTTTTTCCAGAGAGGGAGAGAGGCAAAATCGGACCTTCGCTGGAAAAACTTGCATTTTTCAGAAGCACGAACGACTGCTCCGCCGCAGTGCGCGCCAGGGCAAGACTTTCTGGCTGGAGCATCGCGCCCGCTTCTGCTGTCTCATCGGCGTAAGGACGCTCAAATAAGCCCAGGGCGAACTTTACGCGCAACACGCGCCGAACGGCCTGGTCAATGGCAGATTCCGGCACCTCTCCCGATCGCACCAGAGAGGCCAGGTGGTCGTGGTAAAGACTGCTGACCATGTCCATGTCCACGCCTCCCAGAAAAGCTTTGCGCGCCGCTGTCACTGCATCATTGGCGATTCCATGCGCAACGAGTTCGCTGACGGACGTGAAATCGCTATCCACGATCCCCTCGAAGCCCCACTCCTTTCGCAGAATTTGCTTCAAGGTAAAAGGATTCGCGGAGGCGGGCACTCCATTCAGCGGATTGAACGCACTCATGAGTGTGGCGGCGCCTTCATCCACCGCTGCGTGGAACGGCGGCAAATAGAATTGCCGCAACGTGTGTTCGGAAAGTTCCACCGTATTGTAGTCGCGGCCGCCTTCAGCAGCGCCGTAGCCCACAAAATGTTTCACGCATGCGGCGACGCTATCCTTCGCATCCAGGCTCGCACCTTGATAGCCGCGTACATACGCGCGGGCCAGGGCCGAGCCGAGAAATGGGTCCTCACCGGAACCTTCCGCCATCCTGCCCCAGCGTGCATCCCGCGCGATATCAACCATCGGGGAAAATGTCCAGCGGATTCCACTGGCGGACGACTCGCGTGCAGCTACTCGCGCAGTTCGTTCCACTAATTCCGGATCCCAGCTGGATGCCAGGCCCATCGGAATAGGAAATTCCGTGCGAAATCCGTGGATGACGTCGAGCCCAAAGAGCAGTGGAATGTGCAAACGAGACTGTTCCACTGCGACCCGTTGGTATGCATTCACGCTATGAGCGGTCGTAATGTTGAACAGCGCCCCGACCTCGCCCTTGCGGATCATGTCGTCATAATCCGTTCGTCCGGTGCCCGGGCCCGTCGGTTGTCCGGCCGAGTATTGAACCAGCTGGCCGATCTTTTCCTCGAGGGTCATTGCTTGAAGGAGGGCTTCGATTTTTTCTGCGGAGACTGCTTTGGGGAGACTCCTACGGCCAGCGGCGGTGCTGGTTGGCGTGGCAGGAGTAGAAGTTTGCGCCTGGAGCGGCTGACAACAGAGCAACGTGCAGGCCACCAATACCGAGCGAAGCTGCAGGGTAGTCACGATTCTAAGGCTCCAGTGTTTCTCTGTGCAGCGGATTTGGGGCGTATCTCGAGGCCTCCGCTATCGACGTCGGTCGGGGAATACTAAACCGATTTAGTTGGCATATCAAGGGCGCGCCACAAGCGTTCCTCGGCCAAGTGTTACGGCCATTATCGCGCTTGTCCTTGTTCGGCTCCTTATGCGAGACTACCCTGCAAGAAATCCCTATGGCTCGGTCTAAATCAGGCGCAACCCCTCAGCCTCGTAAGTCTTCTGGCCAGAGCGTAAGCCTCAAGTCTCTTGCGGAGCATCTGGGACTCTCCAAGGCCGCCGTCTCTTTCGTGATCAACCGCTCTCCTGCAGCCAAATCCATTCCTCATCGCACCCAGGAATTGATCCGCCAGGCGGCCAGGGAACTGAATTACCGGCCCAATTATCTGGCGCGGTCGCTGCGGCAACAGCGGAGCTACACGATTGGTGTAGTTGTGCCGGAGATCAGCGAAGGTTACGCGGCGCTGGTTATGTCTGGAATCGAAGATCATCTGCTCCAAGAAGGCTATTTCTACTTTGTCGTGAGTCACCGGCATCGGGAAGAGCTCATTAAGGAATATCCTCACCTGCTGCAACAACGAGCTGTGGAAGGCCTGATTGCGGTGGATACGGCTCTCTCTGAAGGAGCAAACGTCCCGCTCGTCGCCGTCTCAGGCCACCGCGATGTTCCTGGAGTTACGAACATCGTGCTCGACCACGCCCGCGCCGCCATGCTTGCGATGGAGCATCTTACGAAGCTTGGGCATCGCCGGATGGCCTTCATCAAAGGGCAGGAATTCAGCTCCGACACTGCCGTCCGTTGGGAATCCGTGCGCGCGGCCGCTGCGGAGCTTGGGATTGAGATCAAAGAGCGGTTGGTCATGCAGCTCGAGGGCGAATCGTCTTCGCCGGAACTCGGATACCTGGTCACCCGGAAACTCCTGGCCTCGGGCGAACCATTCACGGCTCTTTTTGCATTCAACGACATCTCCGCGATCGGAGCCATTCAGGCTCTGCGGGAAGCAGGCCGGCGCATCCCAGAGGATGTTTCCGTCGTCGGGTTCGATGATATCCAAAGCGCTGCGTTTCAGAACCCCGGGCTTACGACCGTCAGGCAGCCGCTTCGTCAAATGGGTGTGCTTGCCGCGGAGACCGTTTTACAGCGCATCAACGCTCCAGCCAAACAGCCCTACCCCAAAGAAATCATCGTGGAACCCGGCTTCATAGTTCGCGGGAGCACTGGGCCTGCACCGCAAAGCGGTCAAGCCGACTAACGAGAACAGGGCGAGCTGGCTGACCGCTCGACAAGGAACTTGGGTATCGATTGTGCCAGTCCGCGGCGCTTCTCGTCGCCATCCTTCACCCGACGGCGGAACTTACCGGTCGCCGCAACCATCCTGCTATACCGCCCGCCTTCGTCAGGATGCGCGCGGCTTTACCGGTCACAAATTGCACCTTCGTGCCATGCTCGGCGGCCAAGCTGGGTAGAACGTCAAGCAATGCGATATTTCGGCGCTTCCCGCCACAACTTGTGCATGCGAGGTCGCTGGATCGATTGACCATTCCGCATTTTTCACATTTGCGCAGGTTGAAATCATGGTCCGCGGCGAGGACGAGAGTGCGAATGGATCCATCCTGCACCCGCGCGAGGGTCTCGTCCACGTCTGTCACCGTCCCCTTTTCGGTCGCGAGTAATTGTTGTACGTCCAACAATTGCTGTTTTTGTTCGTAGTCCGCCATCAGTGGCTCCAGCCGCCGGAGAATTTTGCTTGGTGATAGCTTGCCGTAGTCCTCAGGCACCGAGACTAGACGACCTCTGAAGGAGGGAGGAAATTTTTGCTGTATCGGACCGACCAATTGATCGAGTCCCACGAGAAAGATCGCGGCAAAGTCATGCTGTTTTGAATAGGCCATCGCCTGATCCGTAGTATCGCGGCACAAATGGTCGTATTGTGCCTTCAGGCGATGCTCAAAAAGGTCCTGATTGGTGCCGCGAGACATCCGTACTTTTTCACTGTTAACGTGGCCGATATCTTTCTTTTTCCACTGAGACTGATCGATCTCGAACCGTTTCTCGCCGAGCTCGATAAACTCGCCAAGAAAGTACTGGAAGAAACGGGCGGCTTGGTGGTCTACGACGACGATGCCATAAGGCGCATGTTCACGCTGCAATCGGAATAACTGTCCGACCGCAGGTTTTCCCCAACGGATTTCATTTTCGACGCCAATTTGCAGAGGGAGCGCGTTCCAGGTTTCCTGACCTGCGAAAATGGCCAGCGCTTTTTCTTCGGGATGCCGCCCTTCGAGAAAATGCTCCACGCGGGCGACCTCGTGCTGGAATCGTGCCGAGTCCTGGGGCGGCAGCGTTTGAGAGAGCGAGGCCGCCATTTTTCGGAACCACGCCAAGTGCAGCGGAACGCGGGGATGTTGAGAAGCATTCCTGTTCTGCGTGTTGAGGTATGCGCTGAGGATTGGTTCCTGTGATTCTGCGATCGTTTGTATCTGGTCAGAGTGGGACATGGTGGTGTCCTTTCAGAATGTCGTCAACCGCTTGCATTCGCAATTAACTCCTGATGACTTCGACCGAGCAATGGGCGTGCATTGCGACGCCTTCGGCTACGCTTCCCATGAGGAAGCGGTCCAGGCCCCGGCGCCCGTGCGAACCGAGGACGATAAGGTCGGCAGGCCAGGCTTTGGCTGAGTCCAAGATGACGACTCGCGGTTCGCCCATGGGAATAGGCCGGTCATCCAGCACGGTCAATCCCGCCTGCTTGAAAATACTCCGAGCGCTTTCCGCGGCGGCGATGGCGCGAGCGCGGGCGTCGGCCATCAATTCCTCCAGGAGGCTTGCCGGGTAAATGGAAGAGAGTGAGGCCCCAGCCATCGGGGACTCGACCACTACTAGTTCTTCCACGCTCAAAACCTTGAATACTGTTCCAGCCGGCCAGGGCCGCGAGGCCACGGAGTGTGCCGCCGCGAGCGAAAAGTCGCTCCCGTCCGTGGCCAGCAGAATCTTCATCGGGTGGGAGGATGGCGCTGGCCCTCCCGAGGTGAAACGCACGATCTCCACCGAACAAGAAGCGGTGCGCAGAATGCCTTGTGCCACGCTGCCGAGCAGAAAACGCCCGATGGCACCGTGACCATGGGAACCGGCCAGGATCAGGTCGGCGTGCCATTCCTTCGCATACTCGGAGAGGGTACTTCGAGGAAACCCGACGATGACTTCGGAAGAGGCTCTGTGGCCGGAGCGCGCCAGTTCTTCCATGCCCGCTTTGACAACCATGTCCCCTTCGCGCTTCGCGCCTTCGATGAGCGCCGGAAAGCGGGCGAAGCGCTGAAGTTCGACGACATTCGCCACACAAAAGGTGGTGCCCTCGGGCCAAGGACGTGCTGCGGCCTCTTCGATCACTTGCCGCGAAGCCAACGAGGAGTCGACGGCGACGAGCACTTTCATCGGAACTCTCCTATCGAAATGAGAGGCCGCGGGGCCGTTCCGGCGACCTCTTATCATGCTGAGAGTGACAAGATTTACCTTTGGCGACTGTGACGAAGGTCACTTGCCGTGGTGCCTGGAGTCACGGAAAGATTTTCGTCCGAGCGCCACACTGAGCAGCGGAGGGCGGCATGTCTACCGTACAAGCCAACAAATTGATCTCACTCAAGAACATCTTATTCTTGACCGATTTTTCCGATGCCTCGGTAAGCGCGCTTCCGTTCGCAACCATGATCGCCCGTTCGTATGGATCTAAATTGACCACCCTGCATGTGCTCTCGCCATCGGTGTCTCCGTACATGGCGGCCGATATGTCCGCGACGTTGCTCGACGACCAGGAAGATGTTGCGAAGGCAGAGATGGCGCGCGTGGACGCGCAACTCGCTGGTTTGGAGCGTGAGACCTTCATCGAACGTGGCGGCGGAGTGTGGTCGGTTCTTTCAAAAACGCTGAAAGAGCGCGAGATCGATTTGATCGTCCTGGGAACCCATGGGCGCACCGGCTTCAAAAAAGCCTTGCTAGGTTCATCCGCGGAGGAAGTCTTCCGCCAGACCACTGTTCCGGTGCTGACCATTGGGCCGGCGGTGCGAAGCGGTGCTCACACCGGCGGGCGGTTTCGTTGCGTTCTTTTTGCGACGGATTTCAATGTGGTCTCCAGCGCCGCCGTGCCGTACGCCGTGTCGCTGGCCCAGGAAAATCAAGCGCGCTTGGTTCTCCTGCACGTGCTTCCG
>JBGPIX010000107.1:0-14867 GCA_041485085.1 Candidatus Acidiferrum sp. | reverse complement strand
GACCGATACCAAAACTGACCCTCTGACCAGTAGTTTTTGGAAACATAAACGCTGTAAGCTGGCGGCGATGGCGGGGTTGTATCCGCGCCCCGAGGAGAGCTGCCGTGTATTGCGACCGCTGTGGACTGAACTTCCTGCCCAAACAGTCCGTGTGTACTCGTTGTAAAAGAGTGCCCACGCGGTACTGGTTCCAATTCATGAGTTTGATGACGATATTCGTGGCCGTGCTGTGCAATACGGTCCTGGGCCTGTTTTTGCTGCCCCGGCTGGCCATGGCGCAACACGGGCGAGGGCTGTTCCGCGGCTGGTACTGGTTCGATCAGAAGTTCGCCATGTATGGCTGGGTGCCGCTGGCCATCGGCCTGCTGGCCTGGGACTATTTCATCTGGAAAGAAGCCCGGCCAAAGGTCAAGGGCTGGTTTACCCGCAAATTGCTGACGTTTTCCCTGGCAGCTGGCATAGCGCCACTGCTGCCCTGGTGGATCCCCGCGGGACAGCCTCCTTCGCAATTCTTCGACATGATCAGCCGGCACCCCGGCGTGCCCGTGATGCTGGCATGGAGCGTGGTGCTGGTCGTTACCATTCTTCTCTGCATTGATCCCGAGTCACGCGACTATTTGCTGGGGCACGGAAGGACGCTGAGTATCGTCAGCACGGCCATGCTGCTAGTCGTGCTGACGATGACCGTCGTCGGTTGGTCGCTAACCTACTGAGGCAGCGTTCCTTTCATAATTGCAATTGGAAGATTCGAGTACCTTTTCTTTTCCAATTTCTATTTTCTAATTTCTATTTTCTAATTCCCTATTGCTGCGTCGCTCGGTCGATGAAGCTGGCGATTTGGTTGTGGAGGCTGACGCGGTCCTGGTCATGCAGGTACATCATGTGGCCTGCGTTGTAGTAATCCTCTTTGATGTTTTTCTGCAAGGCCTCAGGAAGCCCCAAGTGCTCCATCGTGAATTCCGTGGCAAAAAACGGCGTGGCCAGATCGAAATAGCCATTCTCCACCTGCACTAAGAGGCGCGGGTTGGTGATCATGGCCTGGGCCAGGTCCTGATCTACGTTTGGCGCGCCGGGGAAAAATCGCCGCGGCCCACCTTCCTTGCGGACCCAGTTCCAGTTCCCGCCTCCGCTGGTGTTGTGATAGACCTTGTCTTTCCCGTATTTTAGCTCGTCGTGATTGTAGGAATTGATTAGCGCGGTGAACGCGCCTCCTACGGCGGGCCCCTCGGGATCGCCCTGAGCGTTTTCCTCAAGCAGATCGTAGGTGTAGCCGGTGAAGCGTGCGTCAATCCGGCCGGTGGTCAAGCGGGAGCTGCGCTGCAATTCGGCGCGGAACTGGCCGAGATTTACGCGCAGATCGGCCTTGATCAGATAGTCCTCGCTCAAGCCGGTGAAGTAGGAAACTTTTTTGGCCACCGCGGCTTTTTCGCTGGCGGAGGGTTCGCCGCCTTTAAATAGCGCGGCGGCGTAATCGCCCTGCGCATATTTGCGCGCTTCTTCAATAAATCCAGGCAAATCGCCAGAGCGATCCTTCAGGATTTTGTGGTACCACGCCGTCGCCGCGTAGCTCGGCAGATAGAAAATAAACGGCCGGTCATCGCCCGGCGCAAACGTGAGCGAAGAAAGATCGAGCACCGAAGAAATCAGGACGATGCCGTTCAGGTGCACGGTATCACGCGATTGCAGATAATTGCCGAGGGCCGCCGAACGGAACGTTCCGTAGCTCTCCCCAATCAGGAATTTGGGGGAATTCCAGCGGTCGTTGCGGCTCAGGTAGGTGACGATGAACTGCGCGAAAGCTTCCACGTCTTCGTCGATGCCGTAAAAATCCTTGTTTTCCGCTTTGCAAACTGCGTGGCTATAGCCAGTGCCCATGGCATCGATGAAAACCAGATCCGTCTTGTCGAGCAAGCTCTCTGGATTGTCCACCAGCTTGTAGGGCGCTGGCGGAGTGAATGTGCCATCGACGGTGTAAACGCGCCGTGGGCCAAACGCGCCCATATGCAGCCACATCGTCGCCGACCCCGGTCCGCCGTTGTAAAGGAACGCAATCGGGCGCGTGTTCAAATCTTTCACATCGCTGCGCGTGTAGGCGGCGGAGTACATCAATCCAGTGGCCTCGCCTTTTTCGTTCTTGAGCAGGGTAGTGCTGGCGGTGGCCTTGTAAGGAATGGATTGGCCGCCGATCTTGATGGTGTGCTCGGTCACGGAAGACTCTTCCTTTGACGTGGCCGCGTCGCACTTGTCCGCTGCCTTTGCTTCCGGGGCTTTCGACTCCCTTTCTGGCGCTTGGGCCTCGAGCGGCACGGCGTGCCCGCACCACAAAAGAATTCCTGCTGCACAGAGATACAGACTCTTTTTCATTTGCTCGCTCCCTGAGTTGATTTCTTGCTGACTCTCCTTCAATCTTCCCGCGAGATTCTATGCCGCTGGGCGGGTTGAGTCAAAAGCGCGAGCGAAGCGCCAGCACGATTTGTCAAAATCTGAATGTTTTTACTTTTCTCCGCCTTGCCTACGGGAGGCTGAATTCTTCAGCCTTCTCCCGGCAAAAGCACATTAAGATAGGGCGCGCAATGTGACGCCAGGTCGCGATTGGAGAGAAAAGGAAACCATGTCTAGGAAGATTTATGCTGCGGCGCTGGTCATCGTTCTCTGCTCGGTGGCGTGGGGCAGACCCAAGGCGACGGGGATGGAGCAGCCGGTCAGCCTGCACCCTAAAAATCCCCACTATTTCCTGTTCCGCGGAAAGGCTGTGGCGTTCATCACCAGCGGCGAGCATTACGGAGCCGTCCTGAACGCGGACTTTGATTATCAGCTCTACCTGAAGACCCTGAAGTCGGATGGGCTGAACTACACTCGTCTCTTCGGCGGAAGCTATGTGGAAGTCCCGGGAAAATCTTTCGGCATCGTGCGAAACGATCTGGCCCCCGCCTCCGGACGATTCATTGCACCGTGGGCTCGAAGCAACGCACCGGGTTATGCGGGCGGAGGAAACAAGTTTGATCTTGACCGCTGGGATGCAGAATACTTCAAGCGATTTCATGATTTCCTGACGGCCGCTTCCGATCGCGGCATCGTGGTGGAGATCAGCCTATTCTCATCGCACTACGGCGATGCCCAGTGGGATCTAAGCCCCTTCCATCCTGCCAACAATGTAAACGGAACGGAAGCGACAGATTGGAAAAAAGTGCAAACCCTGGAAAACGGGAACGTCCTCGCTCTTCAGGAACGCTATACGCGCAAGCTCGTGCATGAGGCCAATTCATTTGACAACGTCATCTTCGAGATTCAGAACGAGCCGTGGTCAGACCGCCCCGCTGGCGGAGGAGTAATCGGAACGGTCAACCAATTCCTGCAGCCCCCCGCGCGCGATCGCTTTCCAAACGCCGCCGAGGTAGCAGACGATCTTTCGCTGGCATGGCAAGCAAAAGTCGTGGACTGGATCATCTCCGAAGAATCATCGCTTCCCAACAAGCACCTGATCGCGCAGAACTACTCGAACTTCCGGTTGCCCATCCGACAGCTCTTGCCCGGTGTCGGTATTGCCAATTTCCACTACGCCTATCCGGAAGCAGCCTCATGGAACTACGGCTTGGACAAAGCAATTTCCTACGATGAAACAGGATTCATGGGACGCGATGACGATATGTACCGGAGGCAAGCCTGGAATTTCCTATTGTCGGGCGGCGGCATCTTCGACGCTCTGGACTATTCCTTCTCTCCCGGCCACGAGGATGGTTCAGACACCGAACCAAATGGACCTGGAGGCGGGAGCAAAGTCTTGCGGCAGCAATTGCGCGTCTTGAGCGATTTCCTGCTGTCACTTACGCTGGTGGATTTGCATCCTGACGATCGAGCCGTGAAGCACGCCGGGGGAACGATCGCTCGCGTCCTCTCGAATCCGGGCTCCGAGTATGGAATGTACTTTGATGGAGATGGCCCGGCAAGGGTGACCCTCGATCTGCCCGCGGGGCATTACGTGGGCGCGTGGGTAAACGTGCGGACCGGAAGCATCGAACGCCAGGAAGACCTCCAATCTGCTGGTAAAGAGATCGTCTTGCAATCTCCTGAATTCAAGAATGGAATTGCACTGCGACTGAAGAGAGTGCCACGCTGAGAAACACTTCGCTTAGCGCTTCTTCCTGCGTTCGTTTTCAACCATGCGGGCTTTCACTATCTTCTTCACGAGAGCGGCGGATAGCGGCTTGTCCACAGGGAAACGGATAGTGCCTTTGGAGGTTTGGAATTTCTTGAGTTCGTCCTGAAACGTAGCGATCACCCTCCCGCTCCCGGGAAAAAAACTGCAATGGTCGGAAAAAGCCGCAAACCATACCAGTGCCCCTCTGTATTTGAACGCAGGCATTCCGTAGCTGATGGCTTCAGTGGCTTCCGGCGGCACAACGGCCCGAATCGCCGCGCGAATCTTTTTTAGAGTGCTGCGCGCCGGTTCCGGAACAGCGGCGAGATATTCGTCCGTGGTCTTTGGAGGAGCGTTGCCTTTCGCAGTCGAACCGCGAACACCGGCATTTGTTTTTTTCATGTGCGTAATCCTAGAGTGGCGATCTCTTAATGCGCCGCGCCCGGGCCCAACTGTTTCATTCGCATCATACCGCCCACCCAGGCGGTGGGCAGCGCGAGTACCACAAGCGCGAGCGGATACCAGTGGGGACCGAAGGCCGGGCCCTTGTTCCACGTCAGTGCAGCGCCAAGAATGCTTACAGCGAGGCCTATGGCGCCGCCCACCAAGGCGTGCCCCATGGGCCGATTGGGCGCCAGCCGCGCTGTGATGTAGCTGCTCAGCACTCCATAGACAGTGCGATAGATCGTTGCAAGTAGGAGGGCTCCTTCGAACCCGACCATCGACGCGCCCCATGGAGGAAAGACACCAATTTTGTGCAGGAATTCGTCGGTCGTGAGAGTGAGGGCAACACCGACGACCATGCCGGCAAGCAGTGCCAAAATACTTCGACCAATTCGACGCGGCGTTTGCGTTTCGGTCATGAGAAAGCCTTCCCGCAAATCTCCTACAAACAAACTAAGCAAGCTTGGGAGAGAAGTCGGTCATCGCAAGAAACGTGGAATCCACCTTCTCCACGATCTTGCCGCTGGCTTCGGATTTGTCGCGCACGCTTTGCCATTCCGGATCGTCGCGAAACGCCTGCCAGTTGGCGGTGGCCGCTTCGCGGCTGGGATGCGCGAGGATGTAGACGAGAGTTTTGCCCTTGAGGGGATCGTCGGTGGGCGTCCAGTACGCCACGTTTTTCATTCCGTGTTTCTCGAAGAGTTTTGTGGTGTGCTCCCGAAAGCGGCGCAGCAGATCGTCAAGTTTGCCTTCGTAAGTGTGATAGATGCGAAGTTCATAGACGGTTGTGGCGGACGGTCCGGCGCCGGCCTTCTCTTGAGCCGAGGCCAGCCAGTCTGCCGCGGGAAGCAACGCCACTACAGGAAGCGACTGAAGCAAGGTTCGTCTTTTCATGGCAGGGATTCTAGCAGATGTTTTGTAAGTTGCGGAGTTGGACGGAGATTGTGGCTCAGTCTATGTTTTTGCAGAAATTGCAGTCGCGCTGAAACGTCTCGAGTCCGAGCAACTCGACCTCGGGAGCGAGGTAACCGTCCCTGGCCGGTTCTTCGCGCAGCAGGTCGGTGCTCAAGTATTTCTTGTTGTCATCGGGGAACACGGTGACCACGATGGCGCCGGGACCGATCTGCTCTTGCACGTTTACCGCGGCCAAAAAGTTGCAGCCTGAGGACACGCCAACGGCGAGGCCCAGCTTTGCAGCCAGCTTCTGAGCCATCAAAATCGAATCGCCGTCAGAGATCGAGATGACTTCGTCGAGGGATGAAAGGTGCACAATGGCTGGGATGAATTCGTCGGAAATTCCCTGAATGCGGTGCGTGCCAAGTTTGCAGCCGGTGGAGAGAGTGGGCGATTCAGCGGGCTCGACCGGATGAATCCTGATGCGCGGGTTCGTGGAGCGCAGGAACCGTCCAACGCCCATCACCGTTCCGCCGGTGCCAACGCCGGCCACAAAGGCATCCGGGCGAAGGCCTGCAGACTCCATCTGCGCGCTGATCTCCGGACCTGTGGTCGTTTCGTGCGCTTCCACGTTGGCATCATTTGAGAATTGCCGCGGAAGGAAAACACCAGACTGACCGGCGGCAAACTCCTCCGACATTCGAATACTGCCGAGAAATCCGCCCTGCTCCTTGCTGACCGAAATGATCCTCGCCCCGTAGCTGCGAATTAGGTCCTTGCGTTCGCGGCTCATCCAGTCCGGCATGAAAATCGACACCGGGTGACCCAGGGCAGAGCCGATAGCGGCAAAAGAAATACCCGTGTTGCCGCTGGTAGCTTCCGCGATGATATCGCCGGGATGAATCTTATTTTCCGCGTACGCCTTCCTCAGAATGTGCAGCGCCATGCGATCCTTGATGCTGCCGGTCATGTTCAATTGTTCCGACTTGGCGTAGATCGTGCGATCGACTCCGCGGTAGCGGAAGTGGATGCCCAAAAGAGGAGTGTTGCCGGTAAGCCGCCGGAGCGCCCGGAATTTCAAAGTGAGATAGTCGGTCACGTGGGTTTCCGGCATGTGCTTGCCCTAGCTTAATGATCGCCCAATGGTCATGGCGTCGGAGCAGAAATTAGTATGGAACCCTCGCAAATGGTACGAGGGCCAAGAGCGTGCGAGGCAGTGGGAGGACAAGTAGTTGGGCACATTTGATCTTGGTGTCTGCGCCGCACGCTTCGTTGAGATCCACCTTTTACTGGCTCAGGCGAAACGTGATGGTGACGAGGAGCTGAACGGAAATTGGCTCATCATTCAGATACGTGGGCTCGTATTTCCATTCGCGCAGGGCTTCCAGAGCCGCGGAATAGAAGAGCGGCGGACCGGACAGCACTTTCATCTCGGTGACGTTGCCGTGTTCATCGAGAACCGCGTCGATCACCACTTCGCCAGAGATGTGCGCATCGCGAGCCAGTGCCGGATAGCGAGGCGTAACTTGCCTGATCACCTGCGGGCGGCGAACTCTTCCGCCGACGCGGACCGGCGCTTTTGAATGTGCAGCCGGCGCCACAAGGGGCTTCACCGTTCCCGGGATTCCGCCGAGAACTCCACCGATTACCCCGCCCATCTGTCCGCCCGGCACTCCACCCGGCACGCCGCCGGCAACGCCAGCAAGTGCGTCAGGCTCCAGAGGCGCTTCCTTGATCATTGCAATGTCCTTAGGGACGACGGTCGGCGCGAGCAGTTTTCCTTCACTCATGAAAACGCGCTTCGGTGCCTGCGTCCGCACGATCGCCGCTGCAGCCGGAGGCGGCGGGGGTGGCGGTGGCGGCGGCGCCACCAGTAACATGGTCGCGAACTCCTTCGGATTGAGTGTGGAGGTAAACATGAGCCCCGCGAGAATGGGTATGCCGATAACGATGGCGTGGAACGACAATGCCACTAGCAAATCCAAGGCCTTGGACGAACTCTTGACGCGATGGCTCTCCAGCAGGGCTCCCTTCAGAAACGTGCCCCCGCTCGCGCGGCTCTCTTCGGGCGCTGTGCGCGGCTGCGGTGAGGCCGGGCGCGGCGGCAATGTGATTACATGCTCCAATTGGACTTCGGGGAGAGGGATTTCTGTGATGGCGTGCGGCGTCATGGGAGGTACCTCCGCAGGGTCCTGATGAGTGCGCTTGCTGCTAAGTGAAGTTTCGGCCCCCGGACGGGATGTCGCAGTAAGCCTCATCACGAATCCATGTGACGGGCGTCACGCAGCCGCCTGTACCAACGGTCAGGATACTTCCAGTAGACAGTTCCGCGCGCAAACCTTGCGGCCAGAAGGACATAGCGTTCCAATGGAATTACTATGAGAAACACCAAAATGCCGTTCATTTTCGCGATTTTGCTGATGGCTGCGTTCTCCGGGCCGTCGTCTGCCCAGGAGCGTGTGTTCAATTGGCTGCCTGCCAATGACGAGAGCGTGCGGCTGGACCCCGCGAATTATCATACCGGGCGGACATACCACCCGAACTCGCCGGGCGCCAACAATCATGTGGATATCAAGGCGGAGAAGCCCGTCACCATTTTCATGACGCCCGCCGACGACTGGAACCAGGCGCTGCAGCATCCCGAGGCGCTCTCCAGGCTGCGCCAAGTGTGCTTGCGCGAACACGTGGTCGAAACCACCTACGTTTGCGAACTGCCCGTGGAACCGATGACCTTGGTCATTCGTGACGAACGAAACAGTCCCGATCAGGCCGTGTTTGCCGGACTGGGCGCAGTGTTGGACCCACACGATAGAACTCAACGCGCCGTTGGTCAGGGCATCGCGGCAATTTTTACAGGTCAGGATTCGGCAACGCGCAGGTTTAAGGCCCCCAACGACGTACACATTCAATACTACCGCTGGGACTGTGTCGAAAATTGCGTCCAACCCGAGTTTCAGTGGACCTGGCAGGTCAAAGAAAAGTATCAGCTAACATCATTCCTCAAAGTGTATGGCGGATTTACGCCGGACCATGACGCCGCACAGGTCAGCATTAAGATCAAGTCCCCTGTGCCCATGGTGGTGGCGTTGCTGCCGTCGGATATCGCCATCCAGTTGCATGCCAAGCCGGAAATGTTCGAGACTGCGCTCCAGAAGAATCCGTGCCAGCAGCGCGGCGTCCAATCTTTGGTGTTCCAGTGCACCTTCAATCAGGCCGATGGCCCGCAATCGCTGATCGTCGTCCCTGAAGACACCTCCCGCGTGCCCCACAAAAAGGCCGAAATCGAGATGCAATTCGTGAAGTGCATCGCCAATTGCGCTTTGCTCGAAAGCAAACGATAAAGAGTTTCGACCTCTGCGGCTGACGGGTTTTCCTGAGGTCTGTTCCCTATCATCCTGATTGAAAGTCAAAATCCCCACGCGCAAAAACCCACGTCTGGAATTCTCGTTCGGTGTGGATCGTATTTGACTTTATTTAAGGAACTTTTCTATTGCCATCCGAGCTAGGTCCTGGATGACGTATAAGTCGACTGTAATTTTGAACTCATCTGTTGGGTCGTCAGGATTCAGGGCCGGCTTGCGAGACACGTGCTTGATCGCGTTTAGTCGTTCGTTTCGAAGATATTCTTCGAGGTCGGTAGTTTTCTTTAGAATCTCTTCTACGCGCTGTCTTTCTCTTGTCTGGGTTGGAGCTGCATTATTAATCCAGTTTCTCTTATCTTGAGCGTTCGGGAATACGCGATCTAGAATCTTGGAATAGCAAAGAAAAGCGTAGAACTTGCTTCCAGAATTTACGGCTTCTCGAAAAAGCGCCAGCGTGAGCCACTGCACGTCCGTCAATGGCTTGCTGGGAAAGTACCGAAGAAATTCAAGGCCAATCAAAACGCCTATGGACATCCTCGGTCCATAAACCATGGGAAATGGCTTTCTGGGACCGGCTCCTCCCCATATCTTGCGTACCGGATGTTTGTGCTCCCAAACAATCACGGATAACAGGCGGTTCAGCTTCGCAATTTCATCTTCGGGTTGGTTCAGGTTCTTGACTGGCACCGTGACTACGGCATCCCTTTCTGTGGTTCCATTGATCCATCTGAAGGTCGTTCCCTCAAATTGGATATATGCCTCATCTTGATTCCCAATTTTAACCGCTGATTCAATAACATACTCGACCTGAAATCGGCATGGATCGTTGACCCAGTTGTCGTCTGGCTTCCTCGTATCGACTCTTTTCCTGAAGTAGTCAAATGTAAGGGTGTCTGTCATGCTTCCCATGAGATCCGACGCTAGCCAAATGGGATCGCACATGTTCGTGTTGGGCCTCCACATGAAGCTTCTTGTGCGCTCGTGATAGAGGAAATGCCACGTGTGCCCAACGCGCTGATGTTGAGGATCGGCAAGTATCGCCTTCATTGCGGCGGGATACGCGCTTGGGTTAGCCGCGAAGTCGTCAGCAATCGAGGAAAGGGCGAAGAGTTCAAGAAACTGGCGAGCGAATCCGTAGCCTCGCAGGATTTGGTCCGTTATGAAATCCATCCGCGTCTCTGCCAAAGTCTTCGAGCCGATAACGCGAATCAAGACTCCGTCATCGTCGTGATAGTAGTACTTATCGTCGTCGCCCCTGAAAATCTTCTGCTCTTCCGCGTGGGAACGTTTCCACGAGGATGCCCATCCGCTGATTTCATCGATGTTCTCTGTTAGAAAGCGCTTCAGATCGAGCCAAGCGGCCTGATGTGGTCTGCGCATCATGAGCTTCAAGCCTGAAATACAAAATTCACGCCACGCCGGCGGGCCGGGATCAGGCTGGCCTCTGTAGTGGAGAAAATTTCCAATCGTAGCAAACCAAGTCGATCGTGGAAGGACGGTGTAAGAGCCACCGCAGTCGCCTCTCTCGATTAACTCATTGAATAGGGAAGCAAAGTCATGTCCGTTAAGTCGTTCCTCGATGATTTGAGCGCATTCGTAAACGTTGTTTGGTGGATAGAGTGACCAGCCGCCCTCAAATCGCACAAACGGTGTAACGGAGGGGTCGCCAAAAATCTCTGTTTTGGTCTGCATAGTGATTGCGATCCTTGTTGTCTTATCACGTCCGGCAATTGTACCGGGAGTGTAGTGCGGAAGCGAAAAGCCGGCTAGAGGCCGCGGGATTGGCGGAAGGCGCGGACTACGGCGGCGGCGTCCTGGTGCTGGGCGTCGACGGCGTAGTTGAGACGGCGGATATCGGCGGCGGAGAGTTTGCCGGCGAGATCGGCCAGCGCGGCGCGGAGCTGGGGGAATTGGGCGAGCGTGGATTGGCGGACGATGGGGACGGCGTCGTAGGGCGGAAAGTAGTGGCGGTCATCTTCGAGGGCGACCAGGCCGAGGGAATCGATGAGGCCATCGGTGGAGTTGCCGGCGACGATATCGACTTGATGATCGACGAGGGCGCGGTAGATGAGGCCGAGGTCCATCACTTTGGGAGTTTCAGTGAAATGGAGATTGTAGCGAGCGCTCCAGCCGCGGAAGCCATCGGGGCGCTCGAGGAACTCGTAGCCGACTCCGGCGCGCCACTTAGGTGCGATGGTCGCGATGTCGGAAATTTTTTGCAGGTGGAGATTTTTTGCGTCGTCGCCGCGGATGACCATGGCGAAAGTGTTTTCGAAGCCGAGAGGTTCGGTGACTTCGAGGTGGAATCGTTCGGAGTAAAGCTGCTTGACGCGGTTATAAACAGCCTTCGAGTAGTCGTTCTCTGCGACTTCTTGGCTGTAAGAACTTGGCGATTCGTTGAGTACGGCGGTTAGAGCCGTTCCGGTGTATTCGACGTAGAGGTCGAGTTCGCCGGCAAGCAGCGCCTTATGGACCAGGAGGCTGCCGCCGAGATTTGTTTTGCGCTCAACGTGTATGCCGGTTTTGGCTTCAATGTGCTGGGCGAGAAGCTCGGCGAGAACAACTTGCTCGGTGAAAAACTTTGAGCCGACGGTGATTTTGGATTGAGGAGGCTTGTTGCAGGCGGAAGTGAAGCAAAGGACGCTCAGCAAATAAAGGAAGCAGAGGAATCGGAGCGGAGCGCGGCGCATCTTAGATGACCTTCAGTCTGCGCTCAAGAAGGCCAAGCAGGAAATCGGCGAGTAAGGCGAGAAGGGCAGCGGGAATCGCGCCAGCAAGGATGAGCGCATCGCTGACGAGGGCGACGCCGCGGAAGATGAATGTGCCGAGGCCACCGGCTCCGATGGCGGCCGCAATGGTGGCGACACCAATGGTGATGATCGTTGCCGTTCGAATGCCGGCGAGAATGACGGCAAGCGCGAGCGGGAAGCGCACGCGGAAAAGAATTTGCGCGCGAGTCATGCCCATGGCTTCGGCGGCTTCCAGAACGGCAGGGTCGATCCCGGTGAGCCCGACGTAAGTGTTGCGCAGAATAGGGAGTAACGCGTAAAGGACGAGGGCGACGATGGCGGTGCGCTTGCCAATGCCGCCGATGAACGGTATGGGAATCAGAAAACCGAACAAGGCGAGGCTGGGAATGGTTTGAAAAATGCTGGCGATGCCGAGCGCGATCGTGCGCAGCGCGGGGCGTTGGACGATAAACATTCCGAGGGGAACGCCGATGAGAATCGCGATGATCATCGCGATGACAACGAGCGCGAGGTGATCGAGTGTGGCGCCGAAGATTTCGTCGCGATGTTCGGCGAAGAAAGACCACGTGGTCATCTGCGGGCTCATGCGGAAGCTCCCGGCATCACGTTGAGAGAAGACGTGAAGGCGCGAACTTCGGGATGATCGAGCCGAAGAAATTCCTGCGGCGGAGCGCTGGCGACGATGCGGCCGGCTTCCAGCAAAACTATGCGCGAGGCAAGGAGCAGGGCTTCGCGCAAATCGTGCGTGACGAAAACGATCGTCTTGCCAAGGCGGTGGGTCAGTGCGCTGAATTCCCGCTGAAGCTCCGCACGCGTGACGGGGTCAAGCGCACCGAAAGGCTCGTCCATCAACAGTATGGGAGGGTCGGCAGCGAGGGCACGAGCGACGCCAACGCGCTGGCGCTGGCCCCCAGAAAGTTCGCGAGGGAAGCGATGCGCAAATTCGCCGGGGTCGAGGCCGACGAGCTGGAGCATTTCCTGGACGCGGGCGGCGATGCGGGCAGAATCCCAGCGTTCCAAATTGGGAACGAGGCCGACGTTCTCGGCAACCGTGAAATGGGGGAAGAGACCGGCCTCCTGAATGACGTAACCGATACCCCTGCGGAGGCGGGTGAGATCCCAATCGCGGGTCGAGCGGGCGTCGACGAGGACTTCGCCTTCCGTGGGAAGTAACATTCCATTGATCAGTTTGAGAAGAGTGGTCTTGCCGCTGCCGCTGCGGCCGAGGAGGACGAGGGTTTCACCCTCACGAACTTCTAACGAGATGCCTGAAACGATTAAGCGTTTAAGAATATCGTTTATGCGGAAAGAAACTTCCCGGAACTCGATCGTCTTATTGTAAGAAATGGGTGGTTTCGTATTCATTTCGATTGACAGCAACAAATCCCGGAGAGACCATATTAATCCGCCTAGCCCCCCTGCGCTGAATTATGGCGCATCCTTCGCGTGGAAGCTGCATCCAAGAGAAGGGGTAAAACGCCATGGGAGCAGTCGCCTCCGCGGTCCGCATCCGGCACGACCTTCATAGCAGATTACTAGATGCTCGTGCCCGCACCGACGATATTTTTCGCGTGGTCCGCGAAGAAGCCATTTACGACCGGCCCATCCCCGAGCGGCACCGCATCATTTTCTACGTGGGACACGTCGAGTCATTCGATTGGAATCTTCTGGCGGAACGTGCGTTCGGGTTGCGGCCCTTTCAGCGGTCGTTCGACCAACTGTTTGCGTTCGGCATTGACCCCGTGGATGGGGGATTGCCGGCGGACACTCCGGCGGATTGGCCGGCGCGCGAGGAAGTCGAGCGCTACAACGGGCGCTTGCGCGCGGAGTTGGACCACGCGATCGAACACGCGCTGGAAAGGCCCGAGGAAGGGCACCCGCAACTGATCACCATGCTGGAAGTGGCCATCGAGCACCGGCTGATGCACGCGGAGACGCTGGCATACATGCTGCACCGGCTGCCGAGCGACCGAAAGATCGGCGGACTGGAGATCGCGGTGTGGAAGGCGCATCGCGTGAAGTCGCACTTGGTAGAAATACCAGCCGGAACCGCAACGCTGGGACTGGAGCGCATTTCCGGCGATGAATTCGGCTGGGACAATGAATTTGGGGCGCATGAAGTCGCGGTGAACGAGTTCGCCATCGAGAATTACAACGTTACGAATCACGATTATCTGCGGTTTATGCAAGCGGGGGGCTACGAGAATCGCTCTCTATGGAGTGAGGAAGCCTGGGGCTGGAAGGCGAAGGAAGGCATCGAACATCCGATGTTCTGGAGGCGCGAGGGCAACCTCTGGATTTACAGGACGATGTTTGGCGAGATCCGATTGCCACAGGAATGGCCGGTTTACGTGAGCCACGCGGAAGCCACGGCGTACGCAAAATGGCTGGGGCGCAAACTGCCGACTGAGGGGCAGTTTCATCGCGCAGCGTATGGCACGCCGGAGGGCAAGCGAGAGCGGAGTTATCCGTGGGGTGAAGAGGCGCCTAGCGCTGCCAGAGGAAATTTTGATTTCAAATCGTGGGACCCTTCGCCGGTGGGTGCGCATTCAGAGGGTGCGAGTGCTTTTGGTGTGCACGATCTTGTGGGGAATGGGTGGGAATGGACCCGGACGGAGTTCGCGGCATTTCCGGGATTCACGTCGATGCCCTTCTATCCGGGTTACTCCGCGAATTTCTTTGATGGCAAGCACTACGTGATGAAGGGTGGCTCGCCACGGACCGCCGCGTGCATGCTGCGGCGGTCGTTCCGAAACTGGTTCCAGCCGCATTATCCGTACGTCTACGCAACATTCCGTTGTGTCGAGGACTAATCAAACCCAAGCTCGGGAGACCACATGGCGACACCAGCACTGTCACTATCGCTCCGGCATGTGTCTGCATTTGCGGCGGACGTGCGCGAGAGTCTTACCAAACCTGGCCAGAGAGAACTCCCTTCAAAATATTTGTATGACGAAGTGGGCTCGGCGCTGTTCGAGACGATTTGCGTTTTGCCGGAGTACGGACTGACGCGCGCCGATGCGCGGCTGCTGGAAAAGTATGCGAGAGAAATTGTGGGGCGGCTGCCCTCGCCGATTCAGGTGGCAGAGCTTGGCAGCGGCTCGGGAAAAAAGACGCGGTGGATCCTGGAAGCGCTTTCGCGGCGGCAAATGACGTACTACTACCCCATTGAAATTTCGCCTTCGGCGCTGGCGGCGTGCGCGAAAGAACTCGGACAGATCGACATGGTGAGCGTGGTCGGGTACGAACAGCCTTACCTGGAAGGATTGCGTGCCGTTG
>JBGPIX010000106.1:0-14957 GCA_041485085.1 Candidatus Acidiferrum sp. | reverse complement strand
TTTACTGAAGTAAAGCGTGTAAAATATTTTTCCATGCGCTGGTTGGTGGCCAGACCGAGCCATGAAGGCGTCCAGCGGCCGAAGTCGGTGAAGCTGGTGACCGCGCCAATTTTTTCCATTTCTTCGAGAGATGCCCCGGCACAGTAACTCGCTCCGATCAGTGCGCCCACGCTCGTGCCCGCAACACAGTCGATGGGGATGCCGGCTTCGCGCAATACGCGCAGAACTCCGATGTGCGCAATCCCGCGCGCAAAGCCGCCCGCAAGAGCCAAGCCCACGCGCGGACGTTCCTTCGGTTCGCCCTGCTCACCGTAGGCAAACGCGCGAAACTTGTCCTTTGCCGTTCGCAACCAGCCGAGTGTGCCGGAGACTCTGCCTTCTTCCGCCATCTCTCTATTTTAGCCCTATCGTCGCGCACCAGACTGTCGTTTGACCCACGCATGCCGGTTCTGTAACCTGTCCCTTCGAACAAAAGAAACCTCCTAAATCCGGTCAAAAAGGCGTGCCATGAATCGTCGCATCGAAAAAGCAGTGGTGCTGGGAGCAGGAACGATGGGCTCGCGGATCGCCGCGCATTTCGCGAACGCCGGGCTGCCGTGCATTTTGCTGGATATTGTCCCGCCGAACTTGCCTGCGGATGCCCCGGCCGGAGATCGCAACAAGATCGTTCGCGCCGGATTGGATGCCGCGAAGAAATCGAAGCCCGCCGCGTTTTTTACCGCCGCGCTTGCTGAAAAAATTGCCATCGGAAACTTTGATGATGACCTGGCGCGTTGCGCGGAAGCCGACTGGATCATCGAAGTGGTCGCGGAGAACCTCGAAATCAAGCGGAAATTGCTGGCGCGTGTGGCCCAGTTTCGCAAGCCTGGCGCCATCGTAACTACCAACACGTCCGGCTTGCCCGTGCACTTGATTGCTGAGGGCATGAGCGAGGAGTTTCAGCAGCATTGGGCTGGAACCCATTTCTTCAATCCCCCGCGCTATTTGAAACTGGTGGAAGTGATTCCCGGGCCGAAGACCTCTAAGGAAGTAGTCGATTCGTTGAGCGAGTTTTGCGACCGGCGGCTTGGCAAAGGCGTCGTGGTTGCCAAAGACACGCCGAACTTTATCGCCAATCGCATTGGAACGTTTTCCATGCTCAATGCGTTGCGCCTGATGGGTTCGCTGGGCATGACAGTGGAAGAAGTGGATGCTTGCACGGGCCCGGCGGTCGGCTGGCCGAAGTCCGCGACGTTCCGCACGGCGGATATCGTGGGTCTCGATGTGCTCGTGCACGTCGTAAAGAATATTTACGAAACAGCTCCCAACGATGAGTCGCGAGAGAGTTACAAAGTCCCCGCGCTCGTGGAAGAGATGGCCAAGCGCGGCTGGCTCGGCGACAAGACCGGCCAGGGCTTTTACAAAAAGGTGAAGGGCGAAGGGGAGAAAGAGATTCTTACGCTTGACGTGAACACCATGGAGTATCGCTCGCGGCAGAAAGCGAGATTTGCTTCCCTCGACATGGGCAAAGCGATTGAGGACACCCGTGATCGACTGCGAGCTCTGGTGGGACCTGTGCTGGAAGGGCAGAAGGGTGACAAAGCCCAGCAGTTTTTGTGGGGCTCGCTTTCCGAAATGTGTTTGTACGCGGCGCGCCGCGTGCCGGAAATTTCCGACAACGTCGTTGACGTCGATCGCGCGCTGCGCTGGGGCTTTGCCTGGGAGCTTGGGCCTTTCGAGATCATGGATGCGGTCGGCGTAAAGGCATTTGCCGGCCAGGTGCAGAAGGAGGGACGCACGCTGCCCCGGGTCATCGAAAAAGTTTTGGCCAGCGGCCGCAAGGGATTCTACGAATCGGAAAAGGGCACGACGACCGTTTTCGACATTGCCAGCGGCACATCGAAAAAAGTCGAAGAACCGGCAGGCGTCATTATTCTCAAGTCGCTCAAAGATGCAGGCCGCGAAGTCGAGCGCAATTCCGGCGCGAGCCTCATCGATCTCGGCGACGGCGTGGTGTGCTGCGAATTTCACGCCAAGATGAATGCCATCGGTGCAGACCTGATCGCCATGCTCCACAAAGGCTTGAAGCGTCTTGAGACGGATTTTGAAGCCATGGTCATCGCCAATCAGGCGGTGAATTTCTCCGTTGGCGCAAACCTGATGCTCGTTCTGGTGGGGGCCCAGGAACAGGAGTGGGACGAGCTGCACATGGCCGTAAAGCAATTCCAGAACATCAACCTGGCGATCAAATACGCGCCAAAACCAGTGGTGGCCGCGCCCCAGGGCATGGCGCTGGGCGGCGGCTGCGAAGTGAGCCTGCACGCCGCAAAAATTCAGGCAGCGGCAGAGGCCTACATCGGCTTGGTGGAAGCAGGCGTCGGGCTGATCCCCGGCGGCGGTGGCACGAAGGAAATGCTGATTCGTGCAAACGAACACGCCAGTGGGACAGGCTTTAGCCTGTCCCCTTCGCCGGAATCCGACCTAGATCTGTTCCATGCGCTAAAGCCAGTTTTCGAAGCCATCGCCATGGCCAAGGTCGGCACAAGCGCGGAGGAATGCCGCGACCTGGGATATTTGCGCCGCGAAGATGGCGTCTCCATGAACCGCGACCGGTTGGTCGCCGACGCGAAAGAAGCCGCGCTGTCCCTAGTGCGCGGCGGCTACAAGCCGTTAGCGGCAACCTGGCAGGAAGGCGCACAGACCACGCAGATCAAAGTGCTCGGCGAACAGTTTCTCACCGGCGCCAAGCTAGCCATTCACATGCTGCTCCGCGGCGGTTATGCCTCCGAGTACGACGCGCACGTCGGCCGCAAGCTTGCCACCATCCTGGCCGGAGGCCCGTTGACGTCACCACAACTGGTCAGCGAACAGTACGTTCTCGATCTCGAGCGCGAAGCTTTCGTCTCCCTTTGCGGCGAAAAGAAGACCCAGGAACGAATCGCGCACACGCTTAAGACCGGGAAGCCCTTGCGGAACTAGGGAATCTAAGCTCTGGAATCGTATAAAAACGTATTGCTATAGTGATTAGTTATGCGGTATTCTGCCGATTCGCAGGAGGCCGATCGTGCAGAAGCTTTTGGCGCCGCGGGAAGCCGCGAATATTCTGGGCATCAGCTATCCCACCCTCAAGCAGTGGATCTACCACGGGAAAATCAAATCGGTGAAGACTCCGGGCGGGCACCATCGCGTCCCGGAAAGCGAAATCGACCGGCTTTTTCCGAAAAAGCTCAGCCATGGAGACATCGAGACGCGCCGCGGAAATTTTCGGAAGATCAGCGGCCGGAACCAACTGATTGGGAGAGTGCTGGAAGTGAAGTACAGCGGTCTTTTAGCACAGATAAGACTGGCAATTGGAGAGCAGCAAATTACAGCGATCATCACCTCGGATGCGGCGAAAGAGATGCGCCTGAAGCCCGGGGAGCGGGCCGCCGCGCTGGTCAAATCAACGGAAGTAATGATTCTGAGAGTCTGACTCGTGGATCGCGGAAAAGTAAATCGGTGCATGTGGTTCCGCCTATTTCCGCTCATCATTTCTGTTTTCCTTGCACAGAGTGAAGTGCGAGCTCAGGGGAAGGAAATCCGCATAGCCGCGGCGGCGGATTTGACATTGGCAATGGGCGAGTTATCGGAGAAGTTCGAGAAGCAGACGGGAACCATAGTGAATTCTACTTTTGGCTCAAGCGGAAACTTTTTTTCGCAATTGCAGGACGGGGCTCCTTTCGATCTTTTCCTTTCGGCGGACATTGACTACCCAAAGAAACTGGAGGCTGCAGGGCTCGCCGAACCAGAGACCTTATGTGTATACGCTATTGGGCGAATCGTGATTTGGACGCCGCCGGACACGGAACTGGATGTTACCAAGGAAGGGTGGAAGGCCCTTCTGAATGCGAGCGTCGAGAAGATTGCCATCGCCAATCCGGAGCATGCGCCCTATGGACGCGCAGCGGTAGTGGCACTTCAAAAGGCGGGAATCTACGAATCCGTAAAGGCCAAGCTCGTGTATGGCGAAAATATCTCCCAAGCGGCGCAGTTTGTGCAGTCCGGAAATGCGCAAGCTGGGATTTTGGCGATGTCGCTCGCGCTTTCCCCGGCCATGCGCTACGGGAAACGATGGGAGATTCCTGCAGAGATGCATCCGGCGCTCGAACAGGGAGCGGTTATTTTGAAAGACGCTAGGAATAAGGATGCGGCGCGGGCATTTCTGAAATTTCTGAAAAGTGAATCGGGGCGCGCGACACTTGCGAAGTATGGTTTTGAGATTCCGTCGAAGACTAGAAAAGAAGAACAGAGATAACGCAGAGACGCACAGGGCGCAGGTGAAACGCGGAGAAAGGTTGAATCAGGACGGCGAATGGAAGCCTTATGGTTGTCGATGAAGTTGGCGGCGTGTGTGGCGGCCATATTACTGCTGGTCGGTATGCCGGTGGCCTATTGGCTGGCCTATTCGACTTGGCGCGGGAAATTCCTCCTTGAATCAGTGGTTGCCCTGCCGCTGGTCCTGCCGCCAACAGTACTCGGCTTTTACGCGTTGGTGGCCATGGGGCCGCGCGGGCCGCTGGGAAAATTGTGGATCGCACTATTCGGCCACGGATTGGCGTTCACTTTCGCCGGCCTGATTCTTGCGTCCGTCATCTACAGTTTCCCATTCGCGGTGCAGCCGCTCATCTCTTCGTTTGAGGGCGTCGATCGAAGATTGCTGGACGCTTCCGCCGTCTTGGGCGCGGGCGGCTTGCGTACATTCCTCCGGGTAATCCTGCCGCTGTCGCTGCCTGGTGTGGTCACCGCGGCGGTTCTGAGTTTCGCGCATACCCTTGGCGAATTCGGCGTCGTCCTGATGGTAGGCGGGAATTTGGCGGGCGTTACGCGAACGGTCTCGATCGACATTTACGATCACGTGCAGTCCTTGGAGTACGGCGCGGCCAATCGCATGGCGTTGGTTCTTCTCGCAATCTCCTTCGCTGTGTTGTCCGTTGTCTATGCGGTGAATCGCCGCGTGTGGACCCCGTGGGCGGCGAAGTAAACGCTACGATGCTCACCGCGCGAATCCGCAAAGAGCGGCGCGGCGCGGGTGCATCTTCCTTTGTCCTCGATGTTTCCTTCGAAGTCTCTCCTGGCATCACGATCTTATTTGGCGCATCCGGAGCCGGCAAGTCCACCCTGTTGGATTGCATCGCGGGGTTAGTCCGGCCTGACGATGGCCAAATCACAATCGGCGGCGATGTATTGTTCGACTCCCAGCGCGGAATTCATCTACCTGCTCCCAAGCGGCGCATCGCTTACGTCTTTCAATCCCTAGCCCTCTTTCCCCATCTGACTGCGGAAGAAAACGTTGCATACGGATTGAATGGTTTGCGGGAAGGAGAAATACGGGAGCGAGTAGCAGCCATTCTCAAAGCCCTTCGCGTCGAGAAATTGCGCAAACAAAGGCCCGGCGAGATTTCCGGAGGCGAAAAGCAACGTATCGCGCTGGCAAGATCGCTGGTAACCGAACCACGCGTCTTGCTCCTCGACGAGCCGTTAACTGGTTTGGACGCCGAATTGAAATCCACGATTGTGGACGATTTGCGCGCTTGGAATGCGGCACAGGGAATCCCAATTTTGTACGTAACTCACAGCCGCGAGGAAGTGGATGCGCTAGGCGAGCGCGTCATCGCGCTAGATAATGGCCGAGTGGTGAGCGCCGGTGCACCAATGGACGTATTAAACGCGCCGCGCCGAAAGAAACTGGCCCAGGCGGCGGGATTTGAAAATGTTCTCAGTGGCACCGTGCTCGATCTGCGCGAAACCGATGGCGTGATGCGCGTTCGTCTGCAGGAGAGCGCCTGCGAGATCGAGGTGCCGCTGGGCTACGCCACAGCCGGGAGCCGCGTGCAGGTAGCGGTTCGCGCTGGAGACATTCTGCTGGCGGCAGAAAAGCCGCACGGATTGAGCGCGCGAAACGTGTTGGAAGGTTGTATTTTGTCCCTGGAAAAGCGCGGGACGATGGTCATTGCGCGCGTGGATTGTGGCATCATCTTCGTCGTTCACGTTACGCCTGGCGCAGTGCGCGCACTGGAGTTAGTCACGGGGCGCCGCGCCTGGCTCGTGTTGAAGACGCACTCCTGCCACCTCGTGGATTAATACCTAAGTCCAAAGTAAAGCTCATCAGGATTTTGGCTTCGGGGGAGCGGTCGCCGCACGCTTGGTCGCGGCGGCAGGTACCGAGAATTTCACTTCGTCAGCCTCCAGAACATTGTCCCTGGCCGTGGCGTGGATGACCACGAGGTCGCCGATGGCGATGTCTGATTGCTTGGCAGGTTTGTCCGTAGTGAGGTCAGCAGGCTTGGCGGTCTTGTCTGCGACATGAGAGATGTAGACCGTCGAAGCAACCAGTTTCACTTCCACGGACTTCCCATCCCGTGTCTTGACCTGTATGGTCTCCGCGCTGATCTTTTCAATCGTTCCGCTCACGTGAACTCTATTGCCGTGAGCTAACACCATGCCCGCCACGAGTACGAACAATAAAGCCGTTGAGAATAGGCGAAGCTTCATGAAAGCCTCCCGCTGAAATGAAAATCCATCCTGCTACCGCTTCATTCCTGGCGATGATCTTGTCATTCCGGTTTCCCTTGTGGCGCCGCTCCATTCAGAAAATCATTTTCCCGTTGTTCTTCCGCGCGGTCCTCTGGTCCTTTGGGATTGTACCGCTCCATTTCGATGCGCTCTGCGCCCGTCAGATGAGGCAGGTGGCGGATAAAGTGAACCAGCTTCCAGGTGTCTTGCGTGCCGCCATGCTCTCCGCCATTTGAAAATGCCGGCATTCCCGTAAATCGCACGCCATTCTCGATGATCCAGAACAATTCGCCGTCGCTAAGATCTTGCGTTTCCGGCAAGCGCAGATCCGGCGGTTTGGGGAAGAGCCCATTGCCCATCGTGGTCTTTCCACCGCCATCGTTGGCGTGGCAAATAGCGCAATGATCCGCAAAATGAATCCGCGCATCGCGCAGATCTTCCGCCGTAGCGAGCACGGGATTTGGAGTCGCCTGTGCGTTTGCAGGGATCGCGAAGTGACGTACGCTGCGTGCCACCCTGATTTCTAACCGATTGGGAGTGGCGCGCGCGCTAAGGCCATCATGAAGGAGCGACGCAACAATCGCTATGGCGACGCTGAACAGTGCCAGCGCGATGACAATGATCGTCAGAGTTCTGTGTCTCATGGCCCTCTGAGTATGTTAATGGATGCGGGCCGGAGCGGCCAGCGGCGAATCTTTCCTCATCGACCTCGGAACGCGTTCCGGCTTCAGCCCCGCGCAGTGCAAGCTGGCGCAGCGCGGAATGCCAAGTCAGCCGCTCTTTTGCCATGGGAGAGCGCTGTAGCCGCTCATTCGAATCGAAGCGGTGTGCGAATATCGTGCATTTTCAGCGTGCCGCAGCAAGAAATAAATGCCCCCCTCAGATGTATCACCGCAAGCGCGTACCTCTGGTAGGATACTCAGGAAATGACGACGACCACGATGAACGGAACCGCGCTGCCCGCCGTGGAAACCTGCCCGCAGGAAGTTCGTGAAATTCTCCATGCCGCGGCCACCGGCGCGGAATTGACCTTCAAACAGGGGCTAGTCTTGGCGGTCGCCGAAGGCCCAGCGCTTAAAGCGCTTGTTGCTGTCGCCGATCACTTGCGGCGGGAGACCGTCGGCGACGCCATCACCTACGTCGTGAATCGCAACATCAACTTCACCAATGTCTGTTTCGTGGGCTGCAGTTTTTGTGGCTTTGGACGCGGGCCCAGAGCTGCTGACGCGTACTCGCTCTCCTTCGAAGAAGTGGTACGCCGTGCCCGCGAAGCCTGGGAACGCGGCGCCACGGAAGTTTGCATTCAAGGCGGCTTGCCGCGCGACCTCGACGGATTTTTCTATCGCGATCTTCTCCGCGCTATCAAGCACGCCATTCCCGGTATGCACGTGCACGCCTTCTCGCCGATGGAAATCGACTACGGCGTCGCGAAAACAGGTATGCCCCTCCGCGACTATCTGCAAATGATGAAGGATGAGGGGCTGGGCAGCATTCCAGGTACCGCGGCGGAAATTCTCGATGATCGCGTGCGTCAAGAATTGAGCCCCAACAAATTGCCCGCCGGCCGGTGGGTGGAGATCATCACGGCCGCCCACGAGCTTGGTATCCCGACAACTTCAACGATGATGTATGGCCACGTGGAAGAACCGGCGGATTGGGTGCGGCACATGCTCCTGCTGCGTGCGATCCAGAAGCGCACCGCGGGATTTACGGAGTTCGTGCCGCTTGGATTCATCCACGAAAACACGCGCCTCTATCGTCACGGCGGAGCGAGGCCTGGAGCAAAACGCGAAGAACACTTGCGGGTTCACGCCCTGGCACGCGTTCTCCTCCACGGAGCGATCAAAAACGTGCAGGTCTCCTGGGTAAAGCTGGGTTTCGAAACTTCGCTCGCGTGTTTGCAGGCTGGCGCAAACGATTTCAGCGGCACGCTCATGGAAGAAAGCATTTCCAAAGCCGCTGGCGCAACTTTCGGTGAATATATATCGCCGCAAGAATTTCGCTCTCGAATTCGCTCTATCGGACGAGTCCCCGCGGAACGGACCACCACCTACAAAATTCGTCGTCTCTTCGATCAGCCAGAAAAGGACCCGCTTCCAGGAGAGGCGGAACTCCCCCTGATTCGGACCGAGAGCCACGTTACATATTCCGAAGGCGCCTACTGAGCGATATCCATGCGAGCACTCCTCTTACCCGTCAAGGATCTACGCAACGCGAAGAAGCGATTGATCGGCGCGCTATCGCCGGAAGAGCGCTTTGCGCTGGCCGAGGCCATGCTCGCGGACACCATTCGCGCGGTGAAGGGAATTCGCTGTGCGGAAAAGATTTTTGTCGTCACAAATTACGAGCCCGCCATGCAACTAGCCGAAGAAAATCACTGGGAGGTTTTGCGCGAGGAAGAGCAGATATCAGAGAGCCGTTCGGTGGATGCCGCCTCAAGAATCTGCGAACATAGAGGCATTACCGGATTACTTCGCCTTCCGCTGGACTTGCCGCTCATCCAATCGAGCGATATCGATGAACTCCTCTCCCCCGATTGCCCGGCTCCAGGTTTGGTAATTGTGCCCTCGCGCGACGGAACCGGCACCAACGCCATGCTGCGGACCCCTCCCACGCTTTTTCCCTCGCATTTTGGCACTGGCAGTTTTGCGAAACATCTCGCCGAAGCCGAAGGCGCACATGCCTATGTGCAGATTCGCCGTAATGTCCGTCTCGAAATGGACGTGGACGACGAATCGGATTTGCGCGCCCTGCTGGAACATGATCTATCCGCAACCGAAACCGGACATTGGCTGCGCGCGAGTGGAGTAGCAGGAAAGTTCCTCGCCAATCTGTGGGCCGGAGCGATGAGCGCGCAATGAAAAAGAAACTCTACGCCAGTCTCGACGAGGTGGTTGCGGATATTCCCGATGGCGCGCGAATCATGTTCGGCGGATTTGGCGGCGCGGGCTTTCCGAATAACCTGATTCAGGCACTCGCTCGGAAAGGCACGAAAAACATCACCGCCATCAGCAACAATTGCGGCACTCGCGAAGGCGAACTTGGCCTGATGTTCAAAAACAACCAGATCAAGCACGTAATTGCTTCTTTTCCCGGGCCCCACGCCAACTATTTCCAGGAACGCTTCGCGGCAAAAGAAGTGACCTTGGAACTCGTGCCGCAAGGAATTTTGTGCGAGCGCATGCGTGCCGCCGGCGCTGGCCTTCAGGGCTTCTATACCACCGTGGGCGTGGGCACTGAAGTCGCCGAAGGAAAGGAAGAGCGTCTCCTGCAAGGTAAGCGCTGCATTCTGGAATTGCCGATCCAAGCCGACTACGCGTTCATCAAAGCGCAGCAAGCCGATGAGTTGGGAAATCTTACTTATCGGCTGGCCGCTAGAAATTTCAATCCCCTCATGGCTATGGCCGCGAAGACGACCATCGCTGAAGTGGAAGAAATCGTGCCCGTGGGTTCCATCGATCCGGAACATGTGATGACACCCGCGATCTTCGTTCATCGCATCGTGCAAGCGAAAGGACTCCGCTATGCCGGGTGACGGCATTCAGGAAAAGGTCATACCAGTTAAGCCGAGATTGACGCGCGAACAAATCGCGCAACGCGCCGCACTCGAACTCCCTGACGGCGCGTACGTGAATCTCGGCTGGGGAATTCCTAACCTCATCGCCGACTATCTGCCGAAAGAGATCACCGTCTATTTCCATAGCGAAAATGGAATTCTCGGCATGGGGCGCCGTGCAAAACCCGGTGAAGAAGATTTCGATCAAGTGGACGCCATGAAAGTGCCCGTAACTCTGATTCCCGGAGCTTCTTTTTTTCATCAGGCAGACGCCCATCTCATGTCGCGCGGAGGGCATCTGGACGTCGCCGTCCTCGGCGGTTTTCAAGTTTCCGAAAAGGGTGATCTGGCGAACTGGAAAATTCCCGGTGCCAGAGGTTCCGGCGGCATCGGCGGCGCAATGGACATTGCCGCCGGCGCCAAGACCTTGATCGTCTGCATGGAACACACCACCAAGGACGGTGCGCCGAAAATCGTGAAGCAGTGCACTTATCCGCTGACCGGTTTGTCCTGCGTGGATACCATTGTTACTGATCTGGCCGTGATCGACGTGAAGCCCGAAGGTTTGATCCTCCGCGAGGTGGCTCGCGGTTGGACCCCCGAGGAAGTGCAGGCATTGACCGGAGCGCCATTGATCGCTCGGCAGAAAATTCCGGAAATGATTCTCGCTTGATTTGAGGAGGCCAAAATGACGCAGGTAATCCCAGAAAAATACGTTGATTTGCTGGAGAAGCAAGCTTTTGGGAATTTAGGAACGCTGATGAAGGACGGCAGTCCGCAGGTCACGCCCGTGTGGGTGGATTACGACGGCAGATTCGTGCGTATCAATTCCGCCAAGGGCCGCGTGAAGGACAAGAATATCCGCCGCGATCCCCGTGTCTCCATTTCGCTTCAGGACCCGGCGAATCCCTACCGCTACCTGGAAATTCGCGGCAAGGTCGTGGAAATCACCGAAAGCGGCGCGGACGACCACATCAACAAACTCTCGCAAAAATATCTCGGCAAGCCCGTCTACCCTTTTCGCCAGCCAGGCGAAGTCCGCGTTACATACAAGATCGAACCCGAAAAAGTCAGCTCCATGGGCTAGCGAATGACGACCGGCCCTTGTTCCCAAAACACTCTCTGCAATTTATAACTGTCTACTGAAAACTGATCACTAACAACTCATAATCGCGCCGCAACTCGCGCCACCCTGCGCCCATCCGGTGCGCGGATTAGCAACACCAGGCGATCCGTCAGCGGTACGCCGGCGCTGGGGATGTTGAACTCCAGAATCCATCGGTAACGCTTCGGCAATTCCTCTTTGCTTTCCGTGTCGAAGGGCTCGATGAGGTCGGCCGTCGCGGCCTCTCGTTTGAATGTTTCGATACGTCGCAATTCGACGCCGCGTTTCCAGTAAAACGACAAGCGCAGCGACTTCATCATCTCTTGCGTAAGATATCGGCGCGGGCCGGGCAGCATCGCCTGTGTCCTGCAGGGAATATCGAATATGACGAATGAAACGTGAAGTTCCTTGGGGAAATCGGTCACGATCTCCTGTCCGCTTCGATACTCCGTCCCGTTTTCGTCGTCAATGCGCTTGAAATCGTCGAAAAAACCAGGAGCCGTGACGCGCCCCTCCAGCTTGAAGCACGTCTGTTCGGAAAGCCCTCCCCCCGTTGCAAAAAGAATGCCACCGTCAAAATTCAGTACCGCTCTCTTCAGAGCCTTTTCTTTCTTCTTAAGTTTTTGTTGCTGCGGATACGCGTGCGAAGCAGAGATAAGCAATAGCAGTGACGCAAACGTGGTGGACAAGAGTCTTGGAAAGAAGTGGCCCATCCCCAGCTTTCGAGAAAGTTCAGTGTGCTTCCACTGCACCGGTCTTCAGAAGAAATGAGATGCCGTCGGTGACGTACAAGGTTTTACCGTCCTCGCTCTTTTGCGGAGGGACTTTCCCGGAGCGCACCGATTCAAACGCGGTGACCAGCCTCGGGAGCACCGTAGGTTCCGCCACCGGTATGTTGTGCGCCCCCAATACCACTTTCACTTCCGGGGCGAGCGCCGCCAGGCGCTTTATAGACGCATCGTACGCATCAAAATCAGTTTCTGGGCGAAACAGCCAGATCGGCGCGGGATAATACGTGTCGCCCGTAAAGAGCAATCCATTCTCGCGGTCGAGTAGCGAAATCGCATCCGGCGTGTGCCCCGGCGTGGATAAAACCTCCAGCGTGCGTCCACCGAGATTGACCTTGAACCCGTCATGAATCGCGTGCGAGATCTTCCACGGTTTTGTCGCGTACGTCTTTGCATTAAACCCCTTCGGCAAATCGCCGCAGAGTTGATCGGGCGTAATCTCCGCTTGCGCATCTTCACGCGAACCCTTCGCGTTCGTCCTGGTGAACTCCGTGTCCATTCCATAGACAAACGTGAACTGCCAGTTGCCCCCCACGTGATCGTCGTGCGTGTGCGAGTTCAGAACCACCACCGGGCGCGACGTCAATCGCGTCGTCACTCTGCGAATGTCGCTGATTCCCATTCCCGTGTCGAAAAGCACCGCCTGTTTGTGGCCGATGATCAGGTAGGAAATCACTTCTTCCGCTTGCTTTGGTTCGTAGATCGCAAACACTCCCGGCGCTACCTTGTAGACTTCAAACCACGGATCATCCGGAAGAACGCGCTGCAGCGCTTTGTACTCCGGGCGCGGAAGCGCGCGGCACCACTCCGGTTTCTCTTTGGTCTGCGCCGCCAGCGTACCTGCGGAGCAAACCAGTGCCAGCATTGCCAATGCGCTTCTGAAGCTCACGATTCCTCCGATTCTCGTTTTTGGGGAGGGCTGTATTCGGCTATGTTAGCGCCCCTGATTGTGGCGGGCAAACTTTCCTATGGAAACTGTTTCCGGAAGCAAAACTACTTGCCGTATTTTTCGTAGAATTTATTGACGAACAGTTCTTCGGGGTCGTACGTCTTCTTCGCGGCAAAGAATTCATCAATCCGCGGGTACGCCCGGCGCAGTTGCTCTTTCGAATAGAAAAGCTGGTAGGGAAGGTAGTACGTTCCGTCGAGCCCCAGGGCGAGATCGATGAGGTCCGTCGTCGTTTTCTGCAGAATCTGTCCCTCGCGCTCGTTGAACCGCTGATTGAAGTACAGGACGTACGCGAACATGTCCTGCTTCGCGTAATTCAGCGTCGTGATGTCGTCTTTGTGCACGATTCGGATCGTCACGTTGATCAAATTGGCCCCGTTCGTTTGCACGACCGTGCGCAGTCCATCCACAAACTGCGGCATTTTCTCCCGCGGAATGAAATATTCCTGAAGGATGTCCGTGTCCCTCAGCCGGTTTTCCAGGTAGTCCATCGAATCGTACATTTCCTGATTCCGCGAAACGAAGCAGCCCTCCTCACGGCTCATTGCATTATTCCGCGAAAGACAATTATGGATCCGCGGCTCGCCATACTTTTCCATCGTCCAGCGAACGCGCCGCCCGAAATCCCCGGTTTTCGAAAAATTGATAATGAAGCGGTCCAGCCACACATAACCCGGCAGCTTCAGCGGAACAACCGGCGCCTCGGTGTGCGTTTTTTCATAAGTGTGAATCGCCGTCTCTTGTAAGAACGTCGAGGGCGACATGGAGAGCCGCCCGTAAGCAAGGCCAATGCCCGGATTCCCATCGACATTTGTCTTGTAGTAGTCCGCGAACTCCTTGTAGTCCATGTAATGCGTCTTCCAGACGTACATCTCATTCTCGACGACATCCAAGTCCACATCGAGAATGATCCCCATTAATCCATACCCGCCGAGCGCATGATGAAATAATTCGGCATTCTCCGTCGCGCTGCAATTCTTGATTTCGCCGCTGCTTAGCAACAGCCGGAACGAACGAACCGTCGGCGCCACTTGCCCGGGATCGTGCGCGATGCCATGCGCGTTGACGCTGAGCGTTCCGCCCACCGTGAAAATGTTGATCGACTGCATCGCTTTCACGGACAACCCGTACTGATCGAGAAACAATTGCAACTGCTTCCACGTTGCCCCAGTTTGCACGTTGAGAATCTTATGTTCTTTGTCGAGGCGCACCTGGTTGAATCCGCGCATGTCGAGAACCAGGCCGTCCTTGACGAAGGTGTGCCCGCCCATGCTGTGGCGAGAACCAGCAGCGGTCACTTTCAGCTTGTGGTCGCGCGCAAATTGCAATGCGTTCTGAATATCCTGAACCGTTGAAATTTTAACGATGCCGTAGACCGCTGTTTTGTTCAGGTGGCTGGCGTCATTGATGTAGCCGCCCACCTGCTCGAACGGCAGTTGTTGCGATGGCGGAACTTGCAAAACCAGCGTGGTCGGCTTGGTCTGATCCGTGTTCGGCGGATAGACAAAGTCGGATTCTTTTTCTTTGGCGGGCGCGGCGGAATAATCGAAAAACTTTTTCGCCGCAACCACCAGCAGCGATGCGAGCAGTAGTAACGCAATCCACAGGCGCCTTCTGCGGGAAAGGGAGGTTGTCTTTTGCATAATTCTGTCGAAGTTGTTGCTTTCCCGGTGAGCATAGAGTAACTATGCTCACCTTAGTTTTGTGAGAGCTTACTATGCCTAAACAAATTTCGACGATTCAAAAGTGTGCATGGGGATTTGCGGCGCTGTTTCTCGGCGTGTACCTCCTCGACTACGTTCCCGGAATCATGGACGCAAACGGGTTGATGTTCGGCCTTTTCCACATGACGCGCATCGTGGATATCGGGCATCTGGCTGCCGGTGTGCTCGGCGTGATCGGGGCGCTGACTTCGGCGCGCGGCGCGCGCATTTATTTCTACGTTCTCGGAACGTGGTATTTGATCGATGTCGCCGTTTATTTCATCTCGCATCTGAATCAAATCACTCTGAAAACCAATGTTCTCGT